>NZ_FRCW01000007.1 GCF_900143055.1 Fibrobacter sp. UWR3
ATTGCGGCGGTCAGGGTGGTTTTACCGTGGTCAACGTGGCCGATGGTGCCAATGTTGCAGTGCGGCTTGCTTCTGTCAAAATGTTCTTTTGCCATTTTATTCCTCTTCTTCAGCAGAAGGTTTATCGCTTCAAGTCAAGAAGCCTCAAGGACTTCCGTTAATCCGGAAAGCATAGGAAGCGGTACTCTCCGAAATTGAGCCACAAATTTAGTAAATGACATTTTTTTTGCAAGCGTTTTTTTTGTTTTTTTACGAAAAAGGGGAAAAATGCAGGGTTATCCACAATCAAAAAAGCTTCTCGCGGCACGATTTTCGACTGCGCCAGCCCGTTCCTGGCAAAATGCCGTTTTTTGCGCAATTTCAAGGTTTCAATATTTTTAACAAATGGATAGTTCCACTTTATCAACATTTAACTAACATTTATGAACCAAACCGCACGCGGGTTTCCCTTCTCCTCCGTCATTATTGTAATATTTATTTTACAATAGATTTTTTTACATTCGGTTTACATTTGCGTTTTCACCGTGTGACCGAGAACATAAAAAGAACACAATTAACGAGTTAGCGATTTTTTTACAAGGAATTCGATATCAATTAAAGTATCTTTGTCTGCGGTGTAATTAGGGTAATGAGGAAATTATGAAACATGCATTTTTGAAAGCCCTGCTCGCCGCGGGCGCAATCATGATCGCCTGGAACTGTTCCGATGAATCCACGACTGGCCCGAAGGCTCCCGAATATGCAGTAACATCTTCGGCATGGCTTCTTTCCACAGACCAGGACTACATCATCTACCTTGACGGGCGCGTCACCAACCCCGAAGGCGACATCATCGCCACCATCAAGTTCATCGATGGTTCCTCCGTGGGCGTCATCACCGACCTCGCGGGCAACGTGCTCTACGACGGAGTGGACGTGGCGGGCCTCCCCCTGCTCGAAAAGAACACCACAGTGTACGCCATTACCGGCCCGGCCTTCCACCTGGTGGACGAAACCGGCGACTACCTCATCTACCTCGCCGAAGACGGCGGTTCCATCGGCTTCGTGAAGGATTCCAACGCTACGGTCATCGGCTTCTTCAACTTCGAGACCAACACGGTTGTCGCGCCCGACGGCGTTACCGAACTCACCAAGGTCGAAGACATCCTCGACCTCCCGGTGTTGCAGCCAGGTGACAAGTTCACCAAGGAACCCGACCCGGTCATCGAATCGAGTTCCAGCGAATTCGTGCCTGGCCCCGAATCCAGTTCGGATATCGGCCCCACCCCCACAAGTTCCGCAACACCCAAGTCCAGCAGCAGCCAGCCGAAATCCTCGAGCAGCGCGCCGAAGAGCAGTTCTTCTGTCGCTCCGGCAGGCGGATGCCCGAACATCAAGGTGAAGAGCGGTGGCAGAACCGGTTCCGGCTGGGCAACCCGCTACTGGGACTGCTGTGCACCCCACTGCTCCTGGTCGGAAAATGCCGGCGGCAACACCAGCAAGACCTGCGACTCCAAGGGCAAGAACGTTGTCGGCGGCGGCGGAAGCATCTGTTCTGGCGGCTACCAGGCGACCTGCTTGAGCCAGATTCCGTTCACCGTCAACGGCTGTACCGATATGGGCTTCGCCTTCGCGGCAGTCCCGGGTGCTGACGGCGGTACCTGCGGCAAGTGCTACCAGTTGACCTTTACCGGCAAGGGCAAGTACGCAAGCGACAACAACCTGAGCGCAATCAAGGGCAAGAAGCTCATCATCATGACCACAAACATCGGCCATGACGTGGAACAGGGTCAGTTCGACATCATGATCCCGGGCGGCGGCGTGGGCGCATTCAATGGCTGCAGCCAGATGGGCTGGGGCAACCAGGGCAAACAGTACGGTGGCCTCCTCAGCGACTGCGAAGAGGAAAGCAACTACAACTCGTCCAAGACCCTCACCTGCCTCAAGAACAAGTGCAACAGCGTGTTCAGCAACGACGCGACCGCCAAGCAGGGCTGCATGTTCCTCGCCGAATTCATGCACGCGGCAGGCAACCCGCTGCACAACTACGTCGAAGTGGAATGCCCCGACGTGCTGAAGCAGAAATATTAGCAGAAAAAGCCGCAAGTTCGGCGACTCTACAAGCAATTTGATAAACGGCCCGCGAATGCGGGTCGTTTTTTGTTGTATGCGGCACACCGGCGATTTGCAAAACTGCCCGCCCGGCAAGACGGACAGGCGCTCAGGAATTTATATTATAGGCATGATGTTTGGAAAGAATAGCAAGGCTTTGGCGATTGCTTTGATGGCAGTCGCGGGAATTACATGCGCCGCAAGCGCACAGACGCGCGTGGCGTGCGTAGGCAACAGCATCACCGCGGGCTACGGGCTCGGCTGGCAAGAAGACTACCCGTTCCGGCTGCAGGAGATGCTGGGCGATAGCTACAAGGTGCAGAACTTCGGCGTTTCTTCCATGACATTCGCGAACAAGGGCTCTAGCGACAACATGAGCTACTGGAACACCGACAAGTTCAAGGCGGCCCTCGAGTTTAACCCCGAGATAGTCGTCATAGAGCTCGGGACAAACGACAGCAAGTTCTTCACGAACAACTGCATCGAGAACGGACAGCCCCAATACAACTACAACTACGGACAGTACGAGAAGGAACAGCTGTACAAGGATTACGAAGCGCTGCTCGACACCTTCATGCACCTCGCGACAAGCCCGAGGGTCGTCGCGACACTGCAGCCCTATTCCAACAACTGCGGGTGGGGAATCATGGATACCGCAATTGTGAACCAGATCAACCCCATCATCGAGGAAGTCGCGACCCGGAAGGGCGTGGAGATTATCGACCTGCATTCGCAATTCAATACGCCCGCATGGTTTTTGGCCGACAGCGTGCACCCGAACGCGACCGGCGCGAAGGAACTCGCGAGGATTATAAAGGAAGGCATCTTGAAGGTGCCGGCGGATACTTCGGGAATTACGCCCGCGGACACGGTGCCCGGGGTAAGCGATTCGACCGGGACGGGAGATTCCACGACGGCAATCCGCAGGAATGCGCAGGGTTTCGCGGGGCAGGATGCGCAGGGTTGGGGGATGCAAGACGCGCAGAGTTTGGGGTCGCAGGATGCGCGCCGGTTCGACATGCAGGGCCGCACGATGCAAAAGGAATACGGCAGGCGTAGCGCGACTCCGCTCGTGCAGAAAAGGCGCGGGGCCAACTAATGCCGAAGATCCTCTTCGTATGCCACGGCAACATCTGCCGGAGCCCGATGGCCGAATTCGTGATGAAGAAGATGGTCGCGGAACTGCAGGACGGCGCGGGTCTGGAATGTGCGGACAATGACGCTGCGGGTTCTAGAGGCGCGGACATTGACGACGCGGGTCTGAAATGCGCGGATTTTGAAATCGCGAGCGCCGCTACAAGCACCGAAGAAATCGGGAACCCGGTGTACCCGCCGGCAAGGCGCATGCTGGAACGCCACGGGATAGATTGCAGGGGCAAGACCGCCCGCCAGATGACCCTGCGGGACTACGAATACTACGACTATATCGTCCTGATGGACAGGAACAACCTGCGGAACCTCCGCTGGATACTGCCGCCCGCGATTTACGAGAGGGAAAGTGCCGGCGGACGCGCGTCGGACCTGCGCCGACCCCACAAGAAAGTTTCCCTGCTGATGGACTGGACCGGGAATTCGCGCGACGTAGCGGATCCGTGGTATACCGGAGACTTTGAGGCCACCTGGAACGACGTGAACGAGGGTTGCCGCGCGATGCTTACTTCTTTACGCAACGGACAGGCATAAAGCTCGTCTTGAGTTCGCCTTCGACCGTCTGGTCGAGATATTCCTCAAAGTGGATCTGGTACGCCTCCGCATAGCCATCTTCCGTATTGTCAGAAAGCCATACCGACGACTTTACCAGGAGCGTTTCATCGCCATCTTCCTTGTAGGGGTCGTCCACATAGTATAAGCCCGACGGCACAAACGACAGCCCGTACGCATCCGTAATTTCGAGATCGATTTCCTTGCGCATTTCGAGCGATACCACCTCGAGTACGCTGTGCGTCGCATGCCAGATATCGTAAATTTCCGCCTCGGTCGGGAGCCTCCAGCCATCCGGACACACCTCCATCGCGGCTTCCCATGTATAGAGGCGCCCCGTAGACTCGCAATTTTCTTCCAGCCCCTGCGTGCAACGGTTCGCCCCGCGGAGTTCCGGCATCGCGACAGAATCCGCATAGTTGAGGTTTTCCGCGAGCATCACGAGTCCCGCCACACGCGTCGTCTTGTAACACTGGTTATCGCGCCCGTCAATGAACACCGCATAGTTGAAATCGGGATTCAGGTGTTCCCATGACTTCTTTGCTACGGAACAGGGATTAAAGGGTTCCGAGCTGCTGGATTCCGGTTCCTCGACGGAGGAAGACGAACTGCTTACCGGCCTGAATTTCATTTCCATGAGCAGGGTATCCTTGACGCAGCGGAGCGGAGCGTAGTGCGACTTGCTCTGGTTCGAAAGTTTTACGCCATCTTCGCCAAGTATTGCATAATAGGAGTTGACACGCGTAAAGTAGTCCCTGTCCTGAATCAGGCCGTAATCCCTATCGTAATCAACATACCAGTCATCGACGGAATCTTCCACCGCCGTGTGGAAGAACGAGTAATCCGGATTATACCTGTAATAATAGATGGAATAGAAGCCCGGCTCCGTGTCCGAGAAACCGTATTTTCCTAGCGAAGAAAAACCGCCCGCATAGTCCACGAGATAGAGCCATTCGAGAGTATCGGGCACATGCCAACCTTCGGGGCAAATCCCGCGGTGACGCGGTTTCGAGACCTTCGACGAGGCGTCGCCTATAAGGAGCGACTTGTCCAGATCCATCGCCTGCGTCCAGCTATAAAGGCGACCGTGAGAATCGCAGTTGGATTCCTTGTCGTCAAGGCACCTGCTGCCATCCACATGGTACTTCAGGTTCCCCGTCATCCACACGAGGGCGCCGATTTCACTCGTTGCATAAACATTAAAGTCGCGCGTATCGCAGAACTCGCCTGCCGCAAGAGACTCCGGACATTCCGTTCGTGAGGAACTGCTCGGGACTTCCGAAGCCGAACTGTAATCATCGGAAGCGGAACTGGAGTCATCGCCACAGGCAATCAGGGCGAACGGAACCGCCAGCAAAAAAATCCTTCTTAAAATATTTACTGATTTCATGTTCCGAGAAATATAAAAAAATTTACTTTGTAGACAATATCATCCGTAAATTTGCGACAGACGGGACATTTCGGGCGATAAAGTGACCTGCGACTTCCAAAACTAGAACTGTTCCAGAAGCTTGATACGCTCCGGAGTGTCGGGGTGCGTGCAGAACAAGATGTTCGCCTTCGCGACGAGCCCCTTGAGGCCCATATCGTTGTCGAATTCCTCGTCCGGATGAATCACGTAGAGCTGCGCGATATCGTCGCGTTTTACATCGGCAAGGCCCGGATCTGCAGAAATCTTCCTGAGGGCAGAAGCGAGCGCGAGCGGGTCGCCACAGAGTTCGGCGCCACCCGCATCGGCGACGTATTCACGCTTGCGCGAGATGGCAAGGCGCGTGAGCGTGCTGAAGAGATACCCGATGGCGGCCCATACCAGCACGGCAAGCAAAATGATGATTATGCCTCCCCCGCCATTCTTGCGGCTACCCCTACTGCGCGACGAGCGCATGGCACTGCTCAGGAGCCGCAGGGAGACATTCATGAGCATCGAGAATATGCCCACGAAAACGATGCACACCACCATCAGGCGCGTATCGCGGTTCTTGATGTGCGTGAGTTCGTGCCCCACGACCGCCGAGAGTTCCGCATCGTCCAGCCTGTCTATGATGCCCGTGGTCAGCGTGACGGTGTAAGACTTTATATCGATACCGCTCGCAAACGCGTTAAGGCTCGAATCCTCGACGATGTTTATGCGCGGCATCTCGATGCCACCTGCGATGCAGAGGTTTTCTACGATGTTGTAGACGCGCACGTTCTCCTTGCGTTCCAGCGGACGCGCGTGCGTCGCATGCCGGATAATGAAGGTGTTCGTGAAGTACGCGATAACAAACCACGTTCCCGTCACCGCGAGCGTGTACGGCACCGCATCGAGGAAATACTGCCAGATGACATCCCAATGGAAGGTACCCGCCTGCAGGCCCTCGGGACAAACGCCGTTCCAGCAGAAGAACCCGAGCCAGTCCAGCAAAACGACCGTGCCGAAAACCATCCCCAGGAGGAGCAGCGGGAACATGAAAAGCAGGATAACCGTATTGCGGTTATTCCGCCAAATCTGGGTCTGGATGCCGACGTACTTCATAGCTTAGACAATAGACGAAAGACAAAGGCTTTTTTACATCGTTCCTTTCGTCTTTAGTCTATAGGACCGTAGGTCCGTTCTTTCGTCTAAAATTTCACCTCGGGAGCCTTGTTGAGGGTCTCGCGGCCTTCGGACGCCTCGTACATGGGAGCACGCCTGAAGTTGAACATGCCGGCGATGATGTTGCTCGGGAATACCTCGCAGGCGTTGTTGAACTCGCGGGTAGCGGAGTTGAAGAAGCGACGTGCGGCAGAAAGCTTGTTCTCGATATCGGAAAGTTCCGTCTGCAGCTGCAAGAAGTTCTGGTTCGCCTTGAGTTCCGGGTACGCCTCGAGGGAGACGCGGAGCCCGGCGAGCGCACCGGTAAGGGCCTTGTCGGCAGCAACCTTCTCGTCGACCGTGGTGGCACCCATCGCGGCGGCACGGGCGGATGTCACCTTATCGAGAGTTTCCTTCTCGTGGGTGGCGTAGCCCTTCACGGTATTCACCAGTTGCGGCACCAGGTCAAAGCGCTGCTTGAGCTGCACGTCGATATTCGCGAAGGCATTTTCGCGGTTGTTGCGGAGCTTCACCAGGCCATTGTACATGGAGATGAAACACACGACGAGAATGACCACGACGACGGCGATGACAATTCCGATAGTCATAAGAACTCCTTTGAAAATCGTTTTAAAGGAAAAGTATATAATTTTCGTGCAAATAGTTTTATATCTTGTAAAAAAAAGGAGTTTTCAAATGCGCAAAGATCTCGGAGTAAAAACCTACCTGTACCCGCAACCCACGCTCGTCATTGGCACCTACAACGAAGACGGTTCGCCGAACGCGATGGTCGCCGCATGGGGCTCGGTAAGCGACTCGAACCAGGTGGCTATCTACGTGGCCGCATCGCACAAGACCGTGCCGAACATCAAGGCGCGCAAGGCATTCACCGTGAGCATGGCGACCGCCAAGGACATCAAGGCCATCGACTACCTGGGCATAACCAGCGGGAACAAGGTTGCCGACAAGTTCGCCAAGTCGGGACTCACCGCAATCAAGAGTGCTCACGTGGACGCCCCGCTCATCGCGGAACTCCCGCTCGCACTCGAATGCAGGATGGTGAGCTACGACGACGATTCGGAACTCCTGCTCGGCGAAATCGTGAACGTGACCGCCGACGAATCCGTGCTGGACGCCGACGGCAAGCTTTCCGTAGAAAAACTCGCGCCGGTGTGCTACGATTCCGCAGGCCACGGCTACTACGTGATGGAACGCCGCATCGGGAACGCCTTCAGCGACGGGAAGACGCTTTAAGGAGGCGGGAGTGCTTGTGAAGAAGTTTCTGCACGGCATGAACCCTGCCGCTTTTACGGGTTTCGCGCTTGCGGGCTTGCTCGCGGGCACGCTCGCTGCCTGCGGTGACGACAGTTCCAGCAGTTCTCCCGCTCCGGAAAGTTCCGACGCAGTCATCGAATCGAGCGACGCGCTTTTGCCGGAATCGAGCAGCGCGGCCCTGCCCGCATCGAGTTCCTCGGCGGAAGCGGTTCCTGGCGATACCGTATGGAACAAGGCAAACCTCACGTGGTACACCTCCTGGCCGGAACCCGGCAGCGAGGAATGCGAGGACTACAACGGATGTACGTGGGCGGGCTGGTTCGCAGGCCTCGAAGACCAGCAGACAGAGGAATGGGTCAGCGAGCACAACATCATCGCCATCCACGAGAAGGACTGGGATACCTACAAACTCAAGACATTCAGGCTGCGCAAGAACGGCTACACCATCGACGCCGTCGTCTACGACATGTGTGCCGACAGCGACTGTGACGGCTGCTGCACCAAGAACGCGGGCAAGGTCGGGTTCCTCATCGACATCGAGAGCTACACGCGCGCCCGCTTCAACAACTACGGCTCGGGCACGGTGGAATGGACTTGCCTCGACTGCGAATAGGGCGCAAACGGCAATGAAAGTCCAGATCCTCATAGACAACATCGCAGGAACGTGCGGCCCGCGCAAGCTATTCGGCGAATGGGGACTTTCCGTTTATGTGGAATACGATGGCCACAAGGTGCTGCTCGATACGGGCGCATCGCACCTGTTCGCAAAAAACGCGAAAGTGATGGGCATCGACCTCTCGCAGGTGGATATCGGCGTGCTGAGCCACGCGCATTACGACCACGCGAACGGCATGGCGAAATTCTTTGCGCTCAATAAGACCGCACCCTTCTACCTGCGGAAGGGCGCAGGCGAAAACTGCTACCACACGCACAAGCTTTTCGGGCGATTTAGCTACCACGAATACATCGGCATTCACAAAGGATGGCTCGAGCGATTCGCGGGCCGCATCCGCTATGCGGAAGGCAATGCCGAAATTGCGCCGGGAATAACGCTCGTGCCGCATTCTACCACAGGGCTTGAACGCATCGGCGAGATGGCGCACCTGAGCGTGAAAGAGAACGGCAAGTACCGCTACGACAGTTTCGCGCACGAACAGAGCCTGGTTTTCGATACCCCGCAGGGGCTGTTCGTCATGAACAGTTGCAGCCACGCGGGAGCAGACAACATCGTGAAGGAAATCGGGGATGCCTTCCCCGGGAAAAAGATTTACGCGATTCTCGGCGGGTTCCATCTTTTCCGTTACCCGGATGCACGCGTGCGCGCCTTCGCCGAAAGGCTACGCGAACTCGACGTGCAGAAGATTTACACAGGGCACTGCACCGGCGACCGCGCCTACGGAATACTGCGGGAAGTTCTCGGCGAGCGTGCAGAGCAAATGCACACCGGAATGACAATAGGGATTTAGGGATTCCAAAAAAGGAACCCCTAATTTGATTCACTTTTGAAAAAAGCTTGAAGCTGCGTGAATTTCGGATTCCGTCAAGCCCGTAAATTCAGCAATCTCTTCGAGGGACTTGTTCTTCGCAAGCATCTTGAGTGCTATTTCGCGGGCCTTGTTGCGTTCGCCTTCGGACAGACCTTCAGTCTTGCCTTCGGAAAAACCGATTTCGTGTTCAGCCTTCAAGTCCGTCATGTTTTTCGCCTCGCAGTTGAAAAGTTCCTCTATAAAGTTAATCAATTTAACGGAATCAAGCAAGTGCCGGAACGTCTCGTTCTGCATAATCTTTTCGGGAACGGGTTCCTCCTTGACAATCACCTTGATGGCGCGGAGCCACTGCGCCGCCTCGGAGTTGTCGTTTACGGTGATGCCCGCCTTTTCGAGCTCGAAGAACTTGTCGATTTCCACGAAAATCTTCTGGATCTTGGGGAAGAACTTCCTCCCGTTGCACATTTCGTCAACGTGATGGATGTACTTCTGCGGTTCCTCGGGGAAAAGCTCGAAATCCAGGAGCCCGAGGAAGTAGATGCGCGGAAGCTCGTACTTCTCGCTGGTGTGCACCTGGTTCTCGATGACGCGGGAAATGTAGTATTCCACGCGGTCGCGGAAGAAGTCGTCGCCCTGCTGCTGCACTTCCACCAGCACCTTTTCGCCGGCGTTCGTGGTGCCAATAATGTCCAGAATGCAGTCCTTCTTGTTGAAAACGCCCGGAAATTCCTGCATTTCGAGGGTGATTTCCTTGATGGCGTCGTCGCCCTGCAGACCCAGCATCGCGTTCACGAGCGAGATGAGGAGCGAGTGGTCCTTTTCCTCGGCGAAGACAATCTTGAAGATGCCGTCACTGAGGATATAGGCGTACTTGTAAAGTTCCTGGTACTTGAGGAGGTTGCTCTTGTCGATTTCCATCGCCTTGAGCAGGGAGTAGTGTTGCGTGCGGTTCATGTTTTTTCCGTTTGTTGAAGTTGTGGTTTTGGCTTGCAAACGGAAATGCCAGGACGTAGAACACCTGCGGCACCAGACGGTTGCCGCTCGCAAACCAGTTGAATGACTGATTTTTACGTCCACCTTTACGGCAGACGGTGCTCTACGTTGATAGCCACAGGGCCGGTTCCCTGCAGGGCAACTGTCGCGATTTGCGAATTGTCAAGTCCGCAAAGGGCAACGACCTCAAGCAGATAGTTGAACTGCCTCCCCGGTTCGAAAACGCTGTCAGGAGGATTGTCGGAATCTACTGAAATGAATATACAATCTTTTTGGAAGAAAGACAAGTCCCCGAGATGATACACCATAGCCTTACTTGCGCTGGGCGCGAACGGCGGCCTGTGAGCAGCAAATGCTCCGTATTAACGGAGCATGGTTGCGAGAGTGAGCGCTTTCCGGATTGCCCTACTTGCGCTGGGCGCGAACGGCGTCAACAACGGCTTTGAGTTCTTCCTTCTTTGCCTGTTCCTCTTCCGGCGTAGGCTTCGTGTCTTCGAGAAGGCGGTCGGCCCATTCGTCCCAGAAGCGGCAGCGTTCGCCCTCGAGCTTCATCTTCGCGAACTTGACCGGCTCGGTTTCGACGGCGAGCGTCACGACCGATTCCTTGTAGGCCTGCGGGAGGCCCGCAACATGCGACATACGCTGCTTGAGTTCGGCGACAGTCGCATCCAGGATATCCACGTCGAAACGGCGTTCGATGTAACGGCGGGCAATGAACCCGAGCGCCATGAAGTAGTCACCCTGGTTGCCTTCGGCGAGATAGTTCTTCTGCCTGAGTTCCTTGAGAGCGAGTACCGCCTCCTCGTACGGCGGGAGTCGCGGAGCCTCGCCCTTCTTCGCGAATTTCTTGTGCAGGAACCACCCGAGGAACACGAGCAGCACCACCCCCAGCACGATCAGCACGATGTAGAGCCACTGCGGCAGGCGCGGGTCATCGAGCGGGTCTTCCGCTTCCAGGATATCCGTCTCCTCGCCCGTAGTGCGCATGGAAACCTTCACGGCCACCGGGTCGGTATTCACCTTCACGGTATCGCTACCCACCACGGCGTTCACCTGCTGCGGCGCAATCAAGAAGTCACCGCTCACGAACGTGTTGAGCGTCGCGAGCCATACGAATTTCGCAGTCCCCTTGGGCATGCCCTCGGTCACCTTCTCGTTCTTCATCTCCTTGACTTCAAAGCTGCCAAGGTTCCCGACAAAGCTAGGCAAATCCACGATGGCGTTCTCCGGCGCCGTGACCTGGATTTCGTAATTGAACATGTCGCCCACGAAAACCTGGGCGTTATCGACGTTCGCCTTGACACTCACATCGAAGGCGAAGGCGGGAAGTGCACAAAAAGCAAAAAGGACGGCCAATGCGGCGGGGCGGAAAAGGCTCTTACAAGAAAAAAGTGACATAAAGACCTCTGTGCCGAAGAATATACAAATTTTACCGCGAAAAAACACAGGATGTAGGCCACAGGTTGCAGCAGCCTTTTCACGAAAAACCATGCGGCAAATGCAGACCGGAGAGTTTCTATATTGTAACTTTATGTTACCCCCGTCCATTTGCAGAATCGTCCTCGTGCTCACGCTAGCCGGTGCCGTACTTGCAAGTGCGGGCGAAAAAACGAATGCGGGTGAAAAAGCGGACGCAAGGGCCGACTCGGCGACGCAGGCCATAGCCGACACGACAGAAATCTCGCAGGAGCATATCTTCAACGTGATAGGGCTCGTGCTCCCCCACAACTCGCTGCGCAATTCCAAGACGCTTCACAACTGGCCGTTCTTCGCCGTGGCCGCACCCGCCTGGGTATCGACCATCAGGCTCAAAAGGGATATCAACAGGGCTTTTACCCTCAAGGGGTTCGCCACGTACGACCTGGGGTTCAACGGAATCGGGCTCCGCATAGGCACATCGCTGGAACTTATCCACCTGCTGGAACTCGGCGTGCAGGTGAACACGGGAACGGCACTCAACTACGGCGAGACTGCGACCTTCATGGGCGTGTACGACCCCGAAAAGAGGGACTACCGCCAGGACATCATCTTCACGCAGTACGCCTACGGATTCAAGTACAATGCCACGCTGACCATCCCGCTGCTCGCGTTCCTGCCCAAGAGCAAGTGGACAAAGATTATCCTGAAGGGCACGGCGGAATACGCCTACTCGGGCTACACCGGCGCCGATGACGGCGAAGTGTGGAAGGCGGGCAGCGAGAACCTGGTGAACGGATTCAAGTACAAGTGCGGCGGCACGCTAATTTATATGCTGCCGTTCAAGCGCGTGAACATGGCCATGGTATCGGCAAACGTGAGCGGATTCAAGCACGCCTACGATTTCGACAGCGTCTACAAGGACTACAATCCCGGATTCAAGACGGTAAGCATTACCCCGATGGCGTCGGTCAAGATAAGCGAGAACTGGAACGGCATGCTGATGGCGGTCGTATCGCGCGATCGCGTGTTCGAAAACAGGCGCTACCCGACCACCGAGGAACCCTTGCAGAAACAAGTCGGGAGCGAATGGGACCTGCGCACCGTGATGTTTATCGCGAGCAGGAAATTCTAGGGCCGCCAGGGCTTTTTCGCATATTCTATCTTTGCGGTGACATGACAGCCGCCCTCACCATATACCTCATAGTCCTCGTGCTTATTGCAATCCGCAGCGCACGCAAGGTCAAGGACATTCCCGACTTCTTTGTAGCGCGGAAGGGCGCTTCGGCGCGTATGGTGGCGGGGAGCCTGGTGGCGACAATTCTCGGCGGGTCGGCCGTTATCGGCGCGATCGATTCCGGAATGAAAATCGGCGGGGCCGCCAGCTGGTTCATGCTTACGGGCGCCCTCGGGCTATTCGCCCTCATCCCATTTGCGGGTCGCGCATACAGCCACGGGAAATACACGCTCCCCGACCTGGTAGAGAACCTGTACGGCAAAGGCCCGCGGTTCGTTGCGTCGCTCGTGATACCGGTCGCGTGGACGGGTATCGTGGCGGCGCAGATTATAGCGGCGGCGAAACTCCTGATGACGTTCACCCCGATGGAATACACCACGGCCGCCGTCGTGTCGGCGGCGGTGTTCACGGGCTATACGCTCGCGGGCGGCCAGCTTTCGATTTTGCGCACGGACTTTTTGCAAGCATGCCTGATTATCGCAGGCCTGCTACTCATCGCGGGCTTCGCGCTGATTAACGGCGCGGGCGACGCGGGCGTGCTTCCGGGCAAAGAGCTTCCCTTCCCGTTCAACGCGGGCTTCTCGCCTTTCGACCTCTTCCTGCTCATCCTTACCTACGGCACAACGTACACCGCGGGCCCCGACATCTTCAGCCGCGTGTTCTGCGCGAAGGATATCGCCACCGCAAAAAAGGGAATCGCGATTGCCGCCTGCGTGCTCATCCCGGTCGCGTTCGTCATCGGGATTCTCGCGCTGTTCGGCACGAGCCTCGGTGACGTGCAGGGGGCCCGAATCACGGCCATTGCAAATGCAGTACTCCCGCCGGCGCTCGTCCCGCTGGTGGCGCTCGCGCTCCTGAGCGTCGTCCTCAGCAGCGCCGACACCACATTGCTGAGCAGCTCCGTGATACTCTGCGGGCTGTTCCGCACCGGCGCAAGCCCCAAGGAGGCTTGCGACCCGCATACCGCCGCAGGGCTCGCAAACAAAACGCTTCTCAAGGCGCGCGTCGTCATATTCCTGAACGGCATCGTGGCACTCCTGCTCGCGCTCGTATTCACCGACATCATCGGCACGCTCCTCCTCGCGCTCGCCGTCTATGCCGGCGCCTTCACCGTGCCTATCCTGTGGGGCCTCACGGGGCTCCGTTCCAGGCCGGCAAGCGTCGCCGCGGGCATAATTCTCGGCGGTGCGCTCGCCCTCGCGGGCAAGCTCTGCCCTCCCCTTCCGGGAGCTATCGGGAGCCATACCGGCGACATCCTCACCATTGCAGCCTTCATCGTGAACGGGATTTGCCTTGCCGCCGGCCGTTTAAGGCGCAAAAGCGCGTAGTCTCCGGGAATGCAGGGCCGACAGGTTCCCCGTAATATCATATCTTTTGGATATGGGTGTAAGTTTCTCCGGACATGCGGTTCACCGCCTGCTCGCCTGCATACTCGCAGTTTCGCTCGCAGGCTTGCTCACCTCGTGCGCCTCCACCAAGATGGAGTACGCCAAAGAAGTCGAGATGGACGCCTATCCCGGGCCAAATATCCAGGGCATCAACCGCCACCTCAAGGAAAATACCGTGGGCTCGCGCCTGCACGGCGGGTTCATCGTGAGCAAACTCGAACATCTCGGTGTCGACGGCGTAGAAAACAAGGACGAGTGGGATTCCGTCGACGTGGATTCGAAATACAGGATCACCTACCTGCCCGTCTACGGTTCCATCGACAAGTTCGCGAAAGGCGACCTGTTCATGATGAACATCGGGTTCGGCATCTACCACGGCATATACGCCTCCACCTCGGTCGGTATCAACACCAGGCACTTCGAGCTCGGGCTTTCCACGTTCCAGCGCTTCACCTACCAGATTATCAACTACCTCGGCTACGAAAGGGACGACGAGGGCAACCTCAACAAGCTCGAGAACTTCGACAACGAGAACAGGCTCGTGTTCCAGTACGGCGCAGGCGCCTACGCAAGCCTATTCCTCGGGCCCGTGACGCTTTCGTACAACGGCAACATCTACAGACCGAACAAGTCCGTCATTATCGACAAGCCGATTCCGCAATTCAAGTTCGCAACCCCGTACCTGTTCACGAACAACTTCCTGGTTTCGTACTGGTACAACCCCACCACGGAATTCCAGCTGGGCGTAACGAACATCCTCGTCGACTTTAACGGCGGTCACTGGTCGCTGAACGCAGGCATTTCGCTCTGGTCGTTCTAACCGTATAGATCCTCGCCTTGCTTCGACAATGCTCACTTCGACATAGCTCAGTGCAGGCAGCACAGGCCGCAAGGATGACCCATTCTTATTTGGTCGCCGTATTTACAATTGGCTTGTTCAGTATCCGCTTGCTCCGGAGAGCAACCGTCGGGTGCTCGCGGTAAATAAGCGAGAAGAGAACCGTATGCGGGTATTCGCAGCGGGCCAGTTCCTGCAGGGCATTTTTCGCAATCTTCCTGTCGGTCTTTTCCAGCGCGTAGCGGTCGCATTCATATTCCTGGTTCCAGCAGTAGAAATGGAAGAACGTGCGGAACGGGATGGCGGCCAGGTGCAGCCACAGGACCGATTCCACAATGGAGCATTCCCACCGCACCATCAGTGCGGCCATGAACCATATGGCACAGAGCGCGAAGGCGACCTTCACCAGGTTGCGCAGGATGGCGTGGTGCAACTTCGCGTGCGCCTGCTCGTGCATTTCCACGAACTTGCCCACCGTAGGCTGCTCGCGGTTTTCGGGAAGCGGCACAAGGTCGTTCACCAGCGGCAAAATCCGCATCACGGTAAAGGCGCTGAACCTGCACTGCACCGCGCGACATTCCCGGATTTCGAGAACCACCCGCGCGGCAAGTTCAACACAAAGTAATGTGACCAGCAGGAGAGACAATTTTCTACCCGAGCGACTTGAGTACGTTCGCGAGGCGCTTCACGGATTCCTCGAAGCGGGCGCGTTCCCATTCCACGAAGGCGCTGTCTACGGGGTGCGCGCTATCGTAGTCGTCGAATATCTCGCGACCGCGCTGGTTATCCTTGTCGAGCCCGTGGAACACCGACTCGAACCAGCCCTTCTCGAGCACGCGGAAGCGTTTCACCAGCTCGTCGAGCGTCTCGGGGAGCTGCACCGCACGCGCAATCTCGCGGGGCATGTCGGCAGGCAAAAGCTTGCGGAGTTCGCGCGGGGTCTGCGACAGGAGCGAGGTATCGTTTTCGACAAGCGAGATGATGCTTTCGAGCACGTAACGTTCCAGGTACTCGCCGTATGCGTGCAGTGCATTCTGGCGCACGCGCTCGCGCATAAAGTTCTCGCCGAGCCCGTCGATATGCTCGCGGGTGTAAACATCGCGCACCTGTTCCACCTGTAGGCGCATCCACGCATCGTACACATAACGCACGATGTCGGGGCTGAACAGGCTACAGAACGAGGTGCTCACGACTCCCTTGCCCCGCTGGGAATACTTGTAGAAGTTGCGGTCGAGCGCGTAGGCGTTGCGCATGTAGTTCCATGCAGGGACAATCTCGTTCAGGCGCGCAGGCACGCCCATCAGCTGCGGGTCACCCGGGCGGATGAGCGAAAACGGGAACTTGAGCCTCTGCGGGAGGGTCGTGATACCGCTTGCGACAATCGTGAACGGGGATTCACGGAAATTCGCGGGGAACTTGACGTTCACGCCGAGCCCGAAGAACATCCCGCGACCGGGCATCACCTCCTGGTCGGGCATGCGGCCCGTGTGGTTGCTACCGACATTCGCGCCGTAACCCAGGTTGCCACAGCCCTCGGGCCATAACGCCGCAATCAGGAGCGAATGATGGTGCATCTGCGTCATGGGGCCCATGTACGAGCTGTTCACCTCGCCCTCTTCGATATGGCAGCACGGGGCAATAATGGAAGATTTGACGATGGCCTTGCTCCCGACCTTCACGCGGCCCATAAGCACGCTCCCCTGCACCTCGGCGCCGGTATGTACCTTCACGCCCATCTGCAGGTTGGAATTCTCGACAATCACGGAATCGTACACGTGCGTCGATTCCTCGAGCGAACTCAGGATTACCGTATTGCGGATCTTGGAGGCACCCTCTATGCGGGCATGCGCGCCAATCCAGCTGTTGCGGACAATGTTCGTGTTGCTCACCACGGCACCCTTGCCCACCACTCCGAACGGGAGTGCCATCTCGGCGCGGAACTGCTGCAACTGCTCGTCGAACGACGCCTCCACATCGGGTTCGGCCTTGTGGAAAAGCTGCACATCGACAAGGTCCGGGGTAATGTCAGGGAACACGCGCACGCTGCGCCCGCCCATCTCGTTACCCACGGTGATGGACGTCCCTATCATGTAGTTTATCTTGCCGCTGCTCACCAGCGAGCCGACATTCTCGACAACGGCACTGCTGCGCACGAGCACGTTGCAGAGCATCGCCACCTTGTACACGAGCGCGTTCTCGATTATGCTGTTGCACACGAGGCTATCGTACACGCCCGTCGGGAACGACACGTCGCCCGGCAAAAGGAGCGTCCCGTAAAAGCCCGCGAGCTTCACGTCGCCCATGAACACCGAATTCCTGACACGGGCAGGGTCGAAATTCGCCTCGACCTGCACGCGGTTCCAGTCCTCGCACCGGTTGCCGTTACCCTCGAGGGAGGCAATCTCTTCGGGAGTGAGCGAACGGAACTTTCCGCCAGAGGCCTTAGCGGCCTTGACACCTTCGGCCAAAGTCGCCAAAACACTGTTCTTCAGCACTTTTTTCAATTTGAGCAGTCGTTGCATGTACAAAAAATAGACTAATTTTGTGGTGCGATGAAGCAAGAACTCTTCAAATTGATTAGAAAGCACCACCTAAACATTTCCATCTACACGGCGGAAATATTCGAAAGGCGGTGCCAGGAAGAAATTATCCGTAGCGACGAGGACCAGAGTTCCTTCGTCTACCTGGAATTCGAGTTCGACGAAATCAAGAAAATCGCGCAGAACGACGAGGACGCCCTGAAGTTCTGGGAAGTCATGCTCGTGGCCCTCAACAGGAACAACCGCGGGAGCGACATCCTCGGGTTCCTCGAGAACGATACCGGGCTAGGCATGCTGCTCCTCGACTCGAAAATCGAAGGCTGGATACGCGTACGCGGGCGCATACTGCAGCACGCGAACAGCGAAGGGTTCAAGAAGGCGGCAAGCATCCTGACCGCCGTCGTGAAGCCCATCGTGTACCCCACCTGCATTGCCGACGCGCAGGACCTGAAGGCAATCGAGGCCGTATCGCAGGAACTCGCCGCCCCGGTCGAAAGCACGGAATCCGCACCCGCGTAACATGAAAGTCCTCGTAATAGGCTCCGTCTACCCCAGGTTCCACGAAGACGCCGAAGTCCCGTGGCTGCGCACCTCCATAGCCCACCTGAAGCAGGCCGGAGTCGAGATACAGGTACTCGCGCCCGCATACAAGGGCCTCAAGAGCCACGAAATCGACGGCGTGAAGGTGAACCGCTTCCGCTACGCGCCCGCGGGCTTCGAATTCCTCACGCACGAAGAAGGCGCGCCCAGCAAGATGGCAAGCAAGCCCTGGCTGCAACTGCTCGCCATACCCTACATCATCAGCGGGTTCTTCAAGTGCATCGCGATATGCCGCAAGTTCAAGCCCGACGTGATACACGCCCACTGGCCGTTCCCGCACGCCTACATCGCGCTCGGCGCCGCAAAGCTTTTCCGCATCCCGCTGGTACTCAACTTCCACGGCGCGGAGCTCCTGCTCATCCGCAAAAAAAAGTGGGTGAAGCCGCTCCTGAAATTCGCCATCGGGCAGGCGCAGGCCGTGTTCGCGAACTCGAGCTTTACCGCCGGCAAAATCAAGGCCCTCCGGAACGTGGACGTGGAATGGAGCCCGTACGGAACGACGCTTGAATCGGGAGAGATTTCTGCCGAACCAACCCAAGCGCCGCACCCGGTAAACGGCAAGTTCAAGATACTTTTCGTGGGCCGCCACATCGAGCGCAAGGGAATCTGCTACCTGATAGAAGCCGCAAAATACCTGCCGCGCGACCAGTTCGAAATCCGCATCGTGGGCGTGGGTGACCTTACAGACAAACTAAAGACACAGGCCGCAGAAGTTTCCACGACACCGGACGCTGCGAACATCATCTTCACCGGAAAGCTCTCTCCCGAAGCGCTCGCGAACGAGTACAGGACGGCAAACGTATTCACGCTACCCGCCATCGTCGACAGCAAGGGCGATACCGAAGGCCTCGGCGTCGTGCTTATCGAGGCCATGGAACTCGGGCTACCCGTAGTCGCGAGCAACGTGGGAGGCATCCCCGACGTGGTCGTGGACGGCGTCTCGGGCATACTCGTCCCCGAAAAGGACCCGCAGGCACTCGCAAACGCCTACAAGCGCCTCGCCGCAGAACCCGAACTGCAAAAACAGCTGCTCGAGGGCGCACGGAAACGCATTGACGAATGCTTCAACTGGAGCAAGATTGTAGAACGGCAAATCGCGGTATACGAAAAAATCAAGAGCAAGAAGAAATAGTTCTTGTAATTTTTGTATATTATAACCAACACCAGAAAGGGTGCTATTAGAAGATCGCTATCCGCGCAAGCGGGGCGGTCTTTTTTGTTTTTGAAAATGAGGTAAAAATGGTGAAAAAAGAAGAAAAAGGCGAAATCGTACTTTATCAGCCAGAGGGAGAAGTTCGGTTGGAGGTACGAGTCGAAAACGAAACGGTGTGGCTCACGCAAGCGCAGATGGCAGTATTGTTTAATACAGACAGAACTTCCATTACAAAACACATTCGCAATATCTACCAAACCGGGGAATTAGAAGAAATCTCAACTTGTGCAAAAATTGCACAGGTTCGAATAGAAGGCGAAAGAGAAATCGCTCGAAAAATGCCCTTTTACAACCTAGACATGATAATTTCGGTTGGATACAGGGTGAATTCAATATCCGGCATAAGATTCCGTCGCTGGGCGAACCAGGTCCTGAAAGACTACATACTCAAGGGCTATGCCATACGGCAACGCAAAATTGCGACCGACTTGCAGATTGTAGACCGTTTGCAAGAGCAAAGGCAACTCATCAAGAATCAACAAACAGAAATCACAGAATTCAAGGACGAAACGGAAAAACGGCTTTCCGCCGTCGAACAACACATCGACTTCTTTGTCAAGGCCTCCCAAACGCCAACCAGCGGCATCCTTACGACCGGGACCCGTTTCGACGGGTTTGTTCTTATCGCTGACCTAGTGAAATCGGCAAAACATTCTATCGTGTTCATTGATCCATACGCCACGATTGAGGTGCTGAAGTTTGCCGCGATGCGAGCGAAGGGGGTGCAGGCGATTGTTTATTCCGCGCGTATTACTCCAGATTTCAAGGAAGCCGTTGCACTGCACAACAAGCAGTACCCAGGCTTGGAACCGAAGACGATGCGCACAATTCACGACAGGTTCCTGCTAGTGGACGATACCGTCTATCACTTCGGGGCAAGTTTCAAGGACATGGGCAACGAGATGACCGCATTCAGCATACTGGATTTCATAACCCCGACAGAAGTTATCGAAAAAATCCAGGAAAGTATGAAAGGAAAATGAGCCTGGGCGTTGCAACACAACTAGTAGTTAATGGCAATGTAGAGGCTGCCTGCACCGAAGCGGCGGCCAAAATCGCTGAAGCCGTCCCACAGGGCATCCCACGTGGCACCGAGTTCCAGCTGCATCGCGGAATTGCGGAAGAACACTATGCCCGCCTCGACTCCGCCGGCAATACCCAGCGCGAAATATTCGCTAAACTCCGCGTAGTGGTTATCCAACTGCGCGCCAAGTCCGATTCCGGCACCAAAGTACGGAGAAACCGCCCCCGACTGGATGTAGTAACGACCACCGATAAGGAATGTCTCGTGAATCTGCCAGCCCTTGCCAAACACCATATTCGTGTTGTTCAGCATGGTAATGGCGGCATGGTTCGACACCTCGAAAATCCTCGCGTAGTGGACCACGAATGACGTCGACCAGTCGCGGTCCACGTCCTTGTCGTCCTCGTTATCGGGGTCGGCAGAGTAGTCGTAGTTGTGCCACAGGGCAACGCCCAGGCCAAAACCGTTGTAGTTGCGCGTGGGGCGCTTCTTCTCGAGCGTATCCGGTGCGGGCTTTTCCTCGTACTCTACGGTAACGACAGACGTGTTCACCGGGAGCGGTTCTTTCTTCGCCTCGGCCGTACTCTCGGCAGGAGCCTGGTCGATAAGGTTTTCCTGGGGGCCCAGGAGCGCCTCCACGGTCGCCTTCTCGATAGATACATCCAGGTCGTCAACGCTCGCAGACTTCTGCTTGCTCGAAACCACAACGGCGCCACCCTTGAGCTGTTCGCAGATCACCAGGATGTAACCGCCCATGGTCATGATGCTCGTGCGGAGCTGGATTTCGGAAGAATCCTCGACGGGCGTATTGCCCGACTTGCTTACCGCCGCGCGGAGCAGGGACTTTACCACCGTCGGGGCATCATCCGAAAAGTCGGCACCCGTCGGCTCGAGTATCTGGACGTTCGCGGCGAACGAAACCACCGCGAGGGAGAAAAGCGCTGCGATAAACTTTTTCATATTCATAAAGATATAAAAAAGTGCCAAAAGTGGGCAAACCGTGCATACAACTTTCTATTTTTTTAATAAATACAGGACTAGATCCTTCGACTTCGGGCTTCGCCCTCCGCTCAGGATGACAATCCTAATGACTATTGCCCAATAACTAATGACCAATGACTATTGACTAATAACTAATGACCAATAACTAACCTATGAATAAAGCCGCCATCATCGTCGCCGTATCCATGCTCCTGAGCCGTGTCCTCGGGATTTTCCGCGAAATGTTGCTCGCCCATGCCGCAGGCGTATCGCTCGAAAAGAACGCTCTCGACCTCGCCTTCATGATTCCGGACATCCTCAACCATGTGGTGAGTACGGGCTTCCTCTCGATTATCTTCATCCCGATTTTCACGGGCTACAAGGTCGCGGGCGACGAGAAGGGCGGCTGGAAGTTCTTCAGCAACGTGCTGAACACCTTCGGGATTGCACTCCTGGTTCTCGTAGTTCCCGCCTTCATCTGGATGCAGGAACTTTTGCAGCTCTTGACCGTAGACGGAGCCACGCCGGAACTTATCGAGCGCGCCACGTACTATGGCCGCATCATCTTGCCCGGCCAGGTGTTCATCTTCGTGGGGAGCATCCTCGTGGCCGTGCAGCACACCCGCAAGCAGTTCCTTATTCCCTCCTTGACGGGCCTCATCTACAACGTGGCGATTGTCGGTGGCGGTGCCCTCGGGCTCGCGCTCGGTAAGTACACCGGCACGGATTACGGCCTGGAAGGTTTCGCCTGGGGCGTGCCGGTGGGCGCCTTCATCGGGTTCTTCGCGCTCCAGATTCTCGGCGCCCGGCGTGGCGGCGTGCACTACGAACTCCTGATACAGCCGACACACCCGGATATCGTGCGCTACTTCAAGATGATGCTCCCGATGTCGCTCGGCGTGGGTTCCATGTTCGGGCTCGAATTCATTATCCGTAGCTTCGGCGCGAACTTCGGCACGGGAGGCATCTCTAGCCTCAACTACGCCTACCGCGTCATGTACACGCTGGTAGCGGTCTTCGGGTTCTCCGTATCCGTCACGAGTTATCCCGACATGGCGCGCCTCGTGAAGGAGGGCGACTTCGGGCAACTCAACCGCAAAATCTGGAAGAGCCTTTCGCGCATGTTCTGCATCCTCATCCCGGCAGTCGTCGCCGTGTGGGCGCTCAGCTTCCCGGCGGTGCGCATCCTCTTCGAGCGCGGCGCCTTCCAGCGCGAAACGACCGAAGCCATTTCCGAAATCCTCCGCTGGTACCTGCCCGTAAGCCTCGGGCTCTGCCTGCAGGCGGTTCTCGTCCGCAGTTTCTATGCCTATGAGCGCATGTGGGTGCCGACCCTCCTCAACACCGGCATCTTCGCGGCGACCATTCCCGCGTACATCGTGCTCGGCGCTCCCGAAGCGGGGCTCGGCATCAAGAGCGTGCCCATTGTCGGCGCCACGGGCGCCATACTGCAAGTTATCTCGATGATTTTCATGTGGGCCAAGAAGAACGGCACCGACGGCATGAGGGATGCCCTCCTCAACATGCTCCGCGCGCTTATCGCCTTCGGCATCATGATTGCGGCCGCCATCGGGCTCGACCACGTCTCCGGTGAATTTGTACGTAACACAAGCCTTATCGTCCTCGTCATATATGCCTGCGCAGCGGGCATTGGGCTCTTCACGCTCACGCTCATCGTGCAGCGCTACCTGGGCAGCAAGGACGCAAAGGATATATTGAACGAACTGCTCGGCAAGGTGCTCCGCAAGCTGCACCTCGCAAGGTAGGCGCAGGGCGATTCCGCCCGTACCTTTTTCTATATTTGTAAACATGACCGCAGACGAACTTTTCAACAGACTGAACAAAATCCAGCCGGGCGCCGTGCTTTGCCACTACACCCGTGAAAAAGTCGAACAGATGCTCCCGCTGATCAACGAGATCAACGAACGCAAAAAGGACCAGGATACCGTCATCCTCGCGCACAGCTACTGCGCACCCGAAATCGTGCTCGGCGTCGCCGACTACACGGGCGACAGCTACAAGCTGAGCGAAGACGCCACCAAGGTCCCGCAGAACACCATCCTGTTCTCCGCGGTGCGGTTCATGGGCGAAACGGCCAAGATCCTGAGCCCGCAAAAGGACGTGCTTATCCCGGGAACGCTCACGGGCTGCAGCCTCGCCGACTCCATCACGGGCAAGGACGTGCAGGCACTGCGCGAAAAGTACCCGGACCACGCCTTCATCTGCTACATCAACACCACCGCCGACGTGAAGGCGGCCTGCGACGTGTGCGTCACGAGCGGCAACGTGATGAAGATTGTGGAAGCCTACCCGAACGACAAGATTTGCTTTGTGCCCGACAAGCTCATGGGCCAGAACATCATCACCGAGATGAAGAGCCGCGGCGTCAAGAAAGACATCGTGCTCTACACGGGCAGCTGCTACGTGCACGAGACATACGACGCAGAACTCATCCAGTTCTTCCGCAGCCAGAATCCGGGCCTCAAGGTGGTGAGCCACCCCGAATGCAACCCGTCCGCGGCGTTCTACAGCGACTTCGTGGGCAGTACCGGCCAGATGGTCAAGTACATCGACGGGCTGCCGCCCAAGAGCAAGGTGCTGCTCCTTACGGAATGCGGGCTCAACGCACGCATGCACTACGAGCACCCCGACATGGAATTCATCGGGAGCTGCAGCATGTGCAAGTACATGAAGTCTAACTCGCTCGAGAACATCCTCGAGACGCTCCGCCATCCCGAAAAGGCGAACCGCGTGGAACTCGACGAAGACACGCGCGTGAAGGCGAAGAAATGCATCGACGCGATGTTCCACTACGCGAACCTCTAGCGCACAACTACACAGCAACAAACAAGCAGGCACGCGCATGGCAAAGAAGGTAGCAGTCGGACTTTCCGGCGGAGTGGATTCCGCCCTCGCCGCTTTCCTACTAAAACAGCAGGGTTACGAGGTCATCGGCATGACGATGGCCACATGGGACGGTTCCATCGACATGCCGCACGTGGAAGGCCGCGAGGGCTGCTTCGGCCCGGGCGAGGATGCGAGCATCGCCGAGGCGAAGACGGTCGCCGACCGGCTCGGTATCCCGCACCACGTGGTACGCATCTCCGAAGACTACAAGCGTGAAGTTCTCGACTACTTCCGTGCCGAATACCGCGCCGGACGCACGCCGAACCCGTGCGTGCGCTGCAACCAGTTCATCAAGTTCGGCGCGCTCCAGACGGCGGCCCGCCGCATGGGAATCGCGTTCGACTACTTCGCCACCGGGCACTACGCCCGACTCGATTTCAAGAACCCCGACGTTCCCTTCCTGTACGCGGCGCTCGACCACGGCAAGGACCAGACGTACTTCCTCTCGCGCCTCACCGCAGAGCAGCTCTCGACGGTCATGTTCCCGCTGGGCGGCATGACGAAGGTCCAGGTGAAGGAACTCGCAAAGGATATCGGCTGGATAGATTTCGCCACCAAGAAAGAGAGCATGGACTTCCTCGAGTGCGGGGACTATTCCGTACTGTTCGACGAGTCCGACAACGTGCCCGGCGACTTCGTGGACCTGCAGGGCAAGGTGCTGGGCAGGCACAGGGGAATCATCCACTACACCATCGGGCAGCGCAAGGGCCTCAACATTGGCGGGCAGCCCGAGCCGCTCTTCGTGGTGGCGATAGACGTGAAGAAGAACCAGGTGGTTCTCGGGCCCCGCAGCACGCTCGACTGCACGGCGGTCGAGGGCACGGAACTCAACCTGATGGTATCGGAATCCTCCCCGCTCCTGAAGGGCGAACTCACCGCGCATATCCGTCTCGGGCACAAGGGCACCCCCGCCCGCATCGAGGCGCTCGACACGCAGAAGGGGTTCATCCGCGTGCGGTTCGACGAACCGCAGTTCGCCTCCGCACCCGGCCAGATTCTCGTGCTGTACGCCGACTCGGGCGTGGTCGCCTCCGCCATCATCGCCTAGGCCGCCCGCGACCCACCCGCACAATTCGCCCTCTTTTCTAAAAAATTACGTGCCGTAGGCCAAAAATCATAATAGATTTTACATGTAGATTTTCCCGGACCTAGGTTCCCGAGGTTTATTCGATGAAACTGTTATCGATACTGAAATCAAAGGACTTGCACTATGCCGTGGCGCTTATCACCATCGCGTTCCTCGTCAACATAATCCCCTCCAAGATAGCGATTGCGCTCGGAATCCCCGTCTTCATCGATTCCATCGGCACAATCCTCGCCGGTATGCTCGGCGGCACGCTCCCCGCGGTTATCGTGGGCTTCTGCTCCAACGCGTTCAACAGCATATCCGACCTCCCCACGCTCTACTACGGCATCATCAGCATCCTCATCGGCGCGATGGCCGCCATATTCCAGCAGAAGGGCTACTTCAGGACACTCCCCAAGATAATCGTCACGGTGCTCATGTTCGCCATCCTCGGCGGCGTACTCGGGTCCGTCCTCACCTATTTCCTCTACGGCTACGATTTCGGCGAAGGCGTCTCGGCCCCGTTCGCCATCGGCATCCACGAGCACCTCGGGCTTTCCAAGTTCACCTCGCAGCTCGTCGCCGACTTCATCATTGATGTCATCGACAAGATATTCGTCGTCGCCACGGTCATCATCACCTACCACAAGATTCCGCTGCACATAAAGACGCACTGCAGCAGGGTTTTCCTCTTCGACCCGAACCCCGTCGCCCAACTCGAAGCGGACGGCACGCGCGCCATCAAGCATTCTCTCCTGCGCAGGGTGGTCGTCATTGTCATAACGGCAGAAATCCTACTCGGTGTGCTGGCGAGTATCACGGGTTTTGTCCTCTACCGGCAGCAGTCCATCGAGAAATTCACCGACATCGCGCACGGCCTTACCGAGGCGGCATCCGTCGCCGTCGATACTTAGCGGATAGACGAGTTCATCGAGAAGGGCCGCAAAGCGGAGGGCTACATCGACATAGAACAGAAACTCTACAAGATGAGGGACGGGTTCCCGCAGGCGCTTTACCTGTACGTCTACCGCATACAGCCGGACGGCTGCCACGTGGTGTTCGATCTCGACACCAAGGACGGCGAGAAGGCGAGCCAGCCTGGCGACCTCATCGACTTCGACCCGAGTTTCGAGCCGTTCCTGCCGCAACTGCTCAAGGGCGAACCCATCGAGCCAATCATCTCCGACGACCAGTACGGCTGGCTCCTCACGGTCTACAAGCCGCTCAAGAACTCTTCCGGAAAGACGGTCGCCTACATCGCCGCCGACATTTCCATGGGCGAAATCATCACCGACCAGGCGGAATTCTTCATCAAGCTCCTTTCGATGTTCTTCGGCGTATCCATCCTCATCATGAGCATCATGCTCGAGTTCGTGAACAGGAGAATCGTGCACCCGGTGAACCGCATGGCATCGGCCGCGATTCACTTCGCCTACAACATGGAACAGGACCGTGCAAACGACATGCGCGAAATCAAGAGTCTCAACATCCACACCTCCGACGAAATCGAACACCTCTACAAGGCGTTCACCAAGACGTGCATGGATTCCATCGGGTTCATCAACAGGCTCGAGGCCGCCGCCGAACGCATCCAGCACATGCAGGACGAAATTATTATCAACTTCGCCGAAATGGTGGAGGCGCGCGACACGAGCACCGGCAACCACATCAAAAAAACCGCGTTCTACGTGGAAGCCATCGCGCGCGAACTCCTCAAGGAAGGCAAGTACAGCGACGTGCTCGACGAGAAGTACATCGAGAAGCTCAAGCGTTCCGCGCCTCTGCACGACATCGGCAAGATTGCCGTTTCCGACCTGATTCTGAACAAGCCGGGCAAGCTTACCGACGACGAATTCGCCATCATGAAGAGCCACACCACCGAGGGTACAAACATCCTCGCGAAAATCGAGGCGAACACCAACGACACGATGGACTACAACTACCTGAAGGAATCCATGGAGATGGCGCACTACCACCACGAAAAGTGGGACGGCACCGGATACCCCACGGGAATCAAGGGCGAGGAAATCCCGCTGTCGGCGCGCATCATGGCGGTCGCGGACGTGTTCGACGCCCTCGTGGCCGAGCGTGTGTACAAGAAGCCGTTCACCTACGAGAAGGCGATGGCAATCATCACGGAAGGCGCAGGCAAGCACTTCGACCCCACGGTGGTGGAAGCATTCACGAAGATCTCGCAGAAACTCTACGACGAACGCACTACGCTGAACAACAAGGTGTAGTGCCAAGGCCCGGTAACAGCCCCCCGAAAGAACAATGCAGTAATCCTGCAGGACTACGCGAAGGCTAGTAGTTCACTGCCGCGTAGAAGTTGAACGCACCGAACACCTGGTCGTTGAAGAACCCGTCCTCGACGGCATCGTACGATGCGCCCAGTTCAACCTGGTACTTGCAGTAACGGCAAATCACGAGGCCCGCATCAACATCGCCCGCGAGGTTTATCGCGAACTTGTCCGCAAACTTGCTGTAATGGTCGTCGTACTGCATGCCAAGCCCTATATGGGCGCCAATGAACGGAGACACGAACGCGCTGAACATGTAGATGCGGAAACCGAACATGGTCATGTAGCGCCAGCCCCAGTTGTGCCAGGCGTCACCGTAGTTGAATCCTAATAGATTCGAGTAGTTGAAAGCGAGCGTTCCGCCAAAGTCAATGATACCACCCCGACGGATGAGCAGCGCCTTGCTAAAATCGCGGTCAGGATTCGCATCCTCGTCCTCCCAGTTGTACCAGATGGACATGCCCACGCCGTAGCTCTTCAGCACGCGGGTCGCATGCTTCTCGTAATCGCTCAGTTCCGCGTTGTCTATCATGGAAAGCGTCCGCGTACCGAGTTCCTCGGCGTTCACGTCCTTAGGGGCAACCACACCCGAAATCACCCAGTTGCCTTTTTCGGTCACGATAACGAAGGTGCACTTGTTCTTGATGCTGTCGCTCATGCAAACGTGCCCGCGGTTCGCGGTGCGCACGACGCCCCCAATCGTAGCTGCCGCAGACGAATCGCCCGCAGGGGCCTTGAAATCCAGCATTTCCTTTTCGAGCATCTTCCAGAGTTTCACGGAATCCGGGTCGGCAGGGTCGTAGTCCTTTACGCCATCGGTCCTGAGTTTCTGCGGGGTAGTCGCCGAAACCGAGACGCTCACGCGGCCCGAGTCGCGGTAGAACGTCACCACCTTCGAATCGGCGTCCTCGTACAGTTCAAGCGCGCTCCATCCGGTATCGGCAAGCGCAATCTTCATGGGCTCGGGCGAACGAATCATGTAGTTGCCGAACACGCGCGTGAACGTCATGTTCATGGCAGGCGCCGCATCTTCTTTAGGCGTGAACCGGAATAAACCCGCACAGCCTTCGAGCACAGTCGAAAGCACAAGTAAAAATGCAAGCAAGGGCATGGTCAGTCTATTCATCGAATTTCGCCTCCTGGATTTCGCGCGCCGCCTTCTCGATTTCGCGCTCGCGCAAGACCTCGTCCACCTTCGCGCGCAGGACATCTTCCTCGTGAAGTTTGTAGAGCATGTTTCCCTGCTCCACGCAGGGGCGCAACACGCGCAAGTAGCTCACCATAAGCCCGACCATCGCGGCACATGCCGCAAAACAGCCAGACCAGGAATCTGCAATCTCGGCGAATGCCACCACGATGCCGACAAGAATGAAGGCAAGGAAAATAACGAGGTCGCGCCCGGTCACGGGCGTGTATTGAATACCGCGCCCGTCAAGCAGCTTCTGTTGCCGCCGTGCGATATCGCGCAAGATGAACACATCGAAAATATGCCCGATGTAGGGGAGGAGCACCGAACAAACAACCGCAACGTTCGGAGAGAAGGTCGTCGTCGTGAGGCAGCGCAAGTTCCTTATGGCACGGTAAAGCCACAATATCCAGTAGACGAAAAAAAGCCAGAACACGACAAAGCATACGGCCATAGTTCCAATCATCGGAACCAAGGCTGCCAAGAACAGATAGTAGAGATGCCGGGCGGTATCCGCATCCGTCACGGCCCCGCTCGCCATATAGCCCGTAACCTGGATGACGGTATTGCACAGCACCAGGAATACGACGATAATGATATACAAGAATTTCAGGAAGAACATGGCGCGTGCGCCGCGCCGGGAATTATCTTCCAGACGCACGCTACCTGAACTCATACACCTTGGTCGCGAGCACGGTCTCGCCGCTAAGCATGCTGACCTTGATCTTCACTGTGGTCATCTTACCGCGCTGAATCTGCACCGTGGCGCTGTAGCCGATACCCGTTTCGGAGGGCACGTACTTCGTCTCGTACGTCTTGCCGCCAACACTGACCTCGACCGACTTGATCTGTGCGGGGTCGTTGTTCACGATGTGCTCCACGTCGAACAGGAGCTCGGGGTAGAGCGAGGCTCCCTGCGAAACCTTCTTCTTGAAGACTTCCTTCGCACCGCCGCGCACCTTCACCTTCACGCCCGTCTTGGGGAAGCAAGCGAACTCGCGCTCGATGCTGGCATCGACACCTTCCACGTTCTCGGGCACGAACTTGTACTTGAACGTACCCGGCAACAGCTTGAAAGTTGCCGCGCAGTCCCTATCCAGCGTGACTTCCTTGAGGAGGCTGTCGTGCGCAAAGATAGAGAGCTTGCCCTCGTTGTCCCTGAACCCGGACGTGGTGTAGAGCACCTCGCACTTGGTCACGTCGGACTTGATAACCTTCACGCTGCGGTCGAACCTGTAGACAAACGAAATGTTGCCACATACAAACGAATTGTGTTCGGCAGTGCATATCGCCTCGAACTTCTTCGGACCAAGCGCGGCACGGCTCCAGGTGGGCACAAAGCGCATGCGCTTGCCGTCGGAGGTGTAGCGTTCGGGGCCAATCGCCACCTGCATGCCTTCGGTACAGGTCGCAAAGATTTCGATGCTGTCGGCGTTCACCAGCGTGGGAACGGGCTCGAACCGGCATTCGTACTTGGACCGCAGGTCCTCATTGCGCTTCTCGATAGTCTCGTCGATTTCCTTCGCCTGCTTCTGGATATCCTCGACGGACTTCGTCGTATCGTCCACGGCCTCGCTTATCTTCTTCGCGAAGTCCGGATCGCCCGCATTCTTCGCCTCGACAACCACGGGCGGCTTGCCCTTGCGGAAGGCGACAAACTGCTGCGCGTGAACCGCGACTTCCTGGCCGTCCTGTTCCATCACCATCTCGCCCGAGTTGAGCGAACCGAACGACTGCCCGCCGTTGGTCACGCCGATGGTGCCGTCCGTACCGCGAATCGATGCGGTCATGGTCCCGGTCTTGAACTTGAACTGGCTCTTCTTGCCGGTCTGCTTCTGCGCGTTGAAGCGCAATAGGCCCTTCTTGATATTGACTTCGGAAATCTGCGAATCCTTGATGAACAGCACCTGCGTAAACTCGACAAGCGCGTTCTCCTCGATGGAAATCGTGCTGCCCTCGGGCATCGAGATGAGCACGCCGGATTCCACATCCGTCTGGATGAGGTCCTTGTCCTGGACCTTTGCGCCTACGCGCAAGCTAGCCCAGTCGCCATTACCCTTCTTCTTGAACGAGACGTCGCCAAGAACAGAACGTACCTTGGCGCTCTGCGGGGCAGCCATCGTGAAGGTGACCGCCAAAACCACCCAAACCGTTAAGCTCCTGAATATAGACATAGGACCTCTCGGAAACAAAAAACACTACGCCACAGGGCGCAACACAAACATAAATATAGACTATAATTTTCAAAAAAGCACGCGCCGCTTTATTCCAAAGCGGTATAATCAAGCCTATCACGGCGACAATGCAATTCCGCGTGACGCGAACGACTACTTTTTTCCAGCAGTCGATTGCGGAATTGTCAAGTCATCCTGGCTCCGGGAAGGTCATATTTTCAACATGGCATCCGTATACGTAACGTTAATTCAATGTTAATATTATGTTGATTTATGATTTGCGATAGTAATTCGTAATTTCCAAACCGCACAAGTTATCCACATGAGCAACCCGCGTTTCACGTGAAACATCCCAAAAATTGAAATCAATCCAAAATTTATTCACGAATATAAAAGTCAACTTCTGCGCTTCCATGCATTTTGTTAATAGAATGTTTACAATATAATTAACAGAGCAAGGGCTTCTTACAATATAAAATGCCCCGACGATGAGGTCGTCGAGGCAAATTTTTCTGCCAGCCGCGCCGTCCAAAAGATTTCGGGTCAAACCCGGAAGACGCGTGGAAGGTCTTTCTTGTAAAACAGGCGCCTAGAACTTCACGGTGCGGGGAGCCGCCGTAAAGCTGTAGAACGTAGCGGTCGCATCCTTGAAGTAGAGCGTCTCGGTGTTGTCGTCGTCGGGCGAGTACATCGACTTGAGCTCGGGGTAGTGCTCCAGCATGTCGACCTTCGGTTCGCGGCGGTCGTCGCGGACCAGGGTACCGGCAATGCGGACCCACTCGTTACCGGCCTTGTTCATGGCACAGATTTCGACCTTGCCGTTCTTCTGGATCTGCTTGGAGCAGTCCTTGGACTTGCCGGTCTGGATATAGAGCTTGCCCTCGAAAATGTTGGCAGTACCGAACGGGCGGACGCGCGGCTGGTCGCCGTCGGCCGTCGCGAGGAAATACGCACCGCATGCCTTGAGAAATTTTACGACTTCTTCCATTTTATTCTTTTCCTTTTAACGTTATATATATAATATACAAAAAGAAGATGTTTTCTTCGGTGTTTATTTCTTTAACATAACAAAACTATTTCTTTATACAGAAATCCTTGCCGCATCTTTTCACAAAAAAATACTCTTCTTTGGACCCATAAGAAATTATGCAAGCCCCTTCCTCAGTCAATCTCAGATTACCCTTTTCCTTTTTGCACTTACCAGAGAATTTCGGTTCAATCGAAATAAAAACATCTTTAAACACAGTCGACGTATCGGTACCACATACATAAGTATCGATTCTATGCTGCACCATTTTGTACGAACATAAAGAATTTTCACACTTTCCCGCAGAAAAGGATGTGTCTATAATATTTTTTAGTATCCTTTTATTAGGGCAATCAAATTCTTTCCAAAACCCGTTTTCTGCACAAGCTATAGATGAAATAATCAAAACGAATACGACAAGCCTATTCATCTGCAGCGCCCTCTGTAGTTTCTCTTTGAAGATATCATTCACCTATTTCCGGTACGCGTCCCGATAAATTTTCAACATCTGTTCACCGAAACAGCAGAAGACCACCTTCTTGAGGCATTTTGCAGGGTACTTATCAACAGTTCGGATTGCAATCTCGGTAGCGGCCTCCCAGGGGTAGCCATAAACTCCACAAGAAATAGCAGGGAAGGCGACCGTCTCGCAGCCGTTCTCCTCGGCCAAATCGAGGCAACTTTTGTAGCAGGATTCCAGCAGTTCGGGTTCGCCGTGCAGGCCATCCCGGTAGATGGGGCCCGGAGTATGGATGACGAACTTTGCCGGAAGCCTGAACCCGGGGGTGATTTTCGCCTTGCCCGTCTCGCAACCGTTCAGGGGGATGCACGCCTGCAACAGTTCCGGACCTGCCGCCCGGTGGATTGCGCCGTCCACACCACCGCCACCCAGCAGGGAACAGTTCGCCGCATTCACGATGGCATCCACCGCAAGTTTAGTGATGTCGCCCTGGATAATCTCGATTTCTACCATATAGGCCTCCGGCATAAATATACTATTTATACCACATGATAAGCAGAACCGTTATGAAAATTGCCGCGATGAGGGAACACATGGGAACCTCCCTGGAATGGTCCTGCCGGCAATATATAAACATTTGATGACAAAGAATGTCAATAATAAAAAAATATCTCAAATAAACGAATTTTTCGCGAAAACTGAATATATATTTGGGTATCAGGGATTAAGCCCTCCTTAAAAGGAGAAAATATGGATAGGAGAATGATTTTCATGGCGCTCGCCTGCGCCGCTACAACTGCACTTGCGGCAAATACCGCCAGCCCGACATTTTTGTGGCTCGCCTCGACCGACACCATAGGCCGAGTCGAAACCGGGTCACCCGACTCTACGTCCGGCTGGTGGTTCGATTACACCGATGCAGCTGATAGCGGAAATTCCACTATCACGTTCCCTTCTGATATCAAACCGAACGCATACGGCAATTTCTATGGTCCGCTCATTGAAAACTACAACGGTATCCAGGCCAGTGTAAAAATGGGCGATGGCTACGAGTTCCCCTATGCCGGAATCGGTTTCAATGTCTGGAACGAGCAAAAGGAAGGCGCAGACATTTCCGCCTGGGGAGGCTTTTGCCTCGAGTACCAGTCCACAATCGGTTTCAGCATCGAACTCGTTCCCGAAAATGAAGAGGACGTGACCGCATTCAACAACTACAAGGCAACTGTCGCGAAGGCGGCATCCATGAATACCACGAATTTTCGATGGGATAAATTCAGGCAGGAGACCGGATGGGGCAAGGAAGCCAACCTGGATTCCGTACTTGCAAAGACGGCCTCCGTCAAGCTGGCATTTAATGAACGGGCGGGAACTGAGGGGGATTTCCTGATTTATATGGTCGGTTCCTTCGGCATGTGTTCATGTTGCGGTCCAATGCCCGACAGAATCGGGAGCGACCCCACCACGATTCCCGTCAAGGCGACCCTTTCGGGCCGCATACTGCAACTTACCGGAGCGGCAGCCCTCGGGAAGGCAACCGTCGTCGATCTCCAGGGGAATGTCGTGATGTCGGCACCAGCTACCGGCATAATGAATCTGTCCGCACTCAGGGCCGGCATGTACATGCTCCGCATCGAGGGTCCGGGAGTCAACCACACGCAGAAGATTCTCCTGAAGTAAGACAACAGGGGTGGTTTCACGTGAAACACTATATATTCGTCATATTGCTCGTAATGATTGCCGGCGGGATATCGTTCGCCCAGCTACTGCCACAAAAGCAGGCAGAGGACTTGCCGAAAATCGACCGCGCCATGATATTCAAGGTGGACTATAGCGACGAGGTAGAGATACCCGCCGATACTTCCAGGACCATCAATCAGCCGGTACGAAGCGCAGAAAAGAGCGAACTTGCAAACAATACGCTGTTTATAAATACGCTCTGCGCGACAGGGGCGGTGCTCGGGGCAGTCCTTGGCGGGAACGGAACCGCCGGTTGCTTCGTGATACCCAGCAGCAAACTGAAGTTCTGATGTTCCACGTGAAACATTCTGTATTGATTTATATATATTAGCGATATGAGGAGAATATTAGCCATACTCGCACTTCTAGCCTTGAGCGCATATGCGGTCGACTGCATCCGCGCCAAGTTCGACATCTTTGTCGCACAGTACGAGGCACTCAACGATAATTACACAGGACTGGTCATCGACAGCACAAGTTCCGAATATACCCAGGAAAAATATACCTTTTCAAACGACCATACCTACCTATGGACCTGGTACACACGCATGAGTCCGGATGGCGAATTCAAGAAATATGAACATCAACAGATGAGTTACAAAGCGGAAATCTCCCAAGAAGGAGACTTCAAGATATATGACCGTGGCCCCCTAGTGTACAGGGTATTCCACACGGAAGATTCCATTTACGTCGAGAAGTTATCAAACGAACGCTCCGATACGACTATAATAATTTGGCACATCCGGAACGACACCCTCTACGAAAACTCCTCATTCATAGTTACATACGATCCCGGATTCGAAAACAGGTGCTTCCAGACCAAGACGAATGACAGTTCCTATAAGGAACTGTACGAATACGAAACCAAGGGGGATACCCTCGTGGAATATGATGGTGCACTCCTAGGGAATGTGGGCTATCCTTCGGGACACAGCAAAGCTACCGACAGCGTTTGGACCAAAACCTTCTACGTACCATTCAACACCGAACAGCCTCTGGAGATTTTCCAGACACCACGCCCGACTAACATCTCTAAAAAGGCAAGACACTTCGACCTCCTCGGACGCCCTGCAAGAGGAAAGTACACCGTGAAGTTTTCAAGGTAAGTTCACACTATTTCAACATTTATCAAAAAGTTATTAACGGATATTTTAAAAAAGTGAAAGGGCGCCGATGTCGGCGTTCTCTTTTTTTCATAAGATATACTAAATTGTTCCACGTGAAACCATACAATGGTTCCACGTGGAACATTGTTTATCGAAGATCCCCGTGATTCTATCGCCCCTATGGGGCTCCAGAATGACAGCGGGGATGACGTTAGGAAAAATTGAGTTACAGAACAAACATAGAGCAGCAGAATCTCCTGAACCAGTTCCTGAAGGAACATATTCTCTCTGAGTTGTCCAAAGAGCAAATGGACAAGCTCTATGACTTTGCCGATCTGGTGGTGGAAACCAAGCAATTCGGCAACTTGATTTCAGCGAAGGATTCCGAGAAGTTTCTCAGCAGGCACATCGCCGACTCGCTGATGCCATATTTTCACTGTTGTCAAGCTAGCTTTATAGAAGATGTAAAGCCTCTTCCCAGCACCTTCAAGACACCGCATATCAATGACCGTTGGGCTGATATGGGTGCTGGTGCAGGCTGTCCGGTTTTCCCGCTCGCCATCGCGATGCCCGAGGTGCAGTTCTATGCGGTGGAGCCCCGCCACATGCGCGTGGAGTTCATGAACTACGCGAAGGAAAAACTCGGACTCAAGAACCTGACCGTAGTGGGCAAGCGCTTCGAGACTTCGGGCCTTGCCGACCTGGACTTTATCAGCTGCCGCGCCCTCTCGACTTTCGAAAACGACTGGGAAAGTGCACAGCCCGCCCTCAAGAAGGGTGGACTCTTCCTCACATTAAAAAGTTTCAATAGCATTTCACACCTGGAAAACGACCCGGCAGTCAACATCTGGAAATACAAGCTGCCGAACGAAGAACAGGATTACGCCTTAGTCACTCGAGGTAATAAATGAGTAAAGTGATAGCAGTATGCAACCAGAAGGGCGGCGTGGGCAAGACCACGACAGCCGTCAACCTGGCTGCAAGTTTTGCCGCTCTCGAAAAGAAGACTCTCCTTATCGACATGGACCCGCAGGGGAACGCGTCGCAGGGTCTCGGCTTCAACGAATCCCAGGAAGTGGATATCCACGAGGTTTTGGACCTGGCGGAAAACCCGGACAACATGACGCTCGAGAACATCGCGCCCGCCGTCATGGACACGAGCCTCGACTACCTGAAGGTCATTACCTCTGGCCCGGACCTCGCCGTCATGGAAATCGAACTGGTGAACGCGATGAGCCGCGAACACAGGCTCGAACGAATCATCAACGTGCTCAAGAACGAATACGAGTTCATCATCATCGACGCACCACCGAGCCTGAACCTGCTCACTCTGAACGTGCTCACCGCCGCGACGAGCGTGCTTATCCCTATCCAGTGCGAATACTACGCCCTGCAGGGTATGACCGAACTTTTCAAGACCATCCGTGAAGTGCAGAAGAACCTGAACGCGAACCTCAAGATCGAGGGTGCGCTCCTCACGATGTACTCCGCAAACCTGAGCCTCTCGAAGCAGGTCGCCGCCGAAGTCCGCGAAAACCTTTCCGACACGGTATTCCAGACGATGATTCCGAGAAACGTCCGCCTGAGCGAAGCCCCCAGCCACGGAAAGCCGGTCATTTTGTACGACGTGCAGAGCACCGGCTCGCAGGCATACATGAAACTCGCCGAGGAAATTCTGAACAAGGGTAAGTAATGGGAAAGAAATCTTTTGCACTGGGTCGCGGCCTCGCCGCCATCATGAAGGACCACGACATCAATTTTAAAGGTGAACAGGCGAACACTATCAACAATCCTGCCGAAACTTCCGAAAAATTCGAGAAGATTGTTGAAATCTCGATTGACCTTATCGACCCGAACCCCTTCCAGCCGCGCAAGGCGTTCGACGACGAGGAACTTTCCGAACTTGCCGACTCCATCAAGCAGCAGGGTCTTATCCAGCCGATCGCTCTGCGCAAGGTGGGCGACCGTTACCAGATTATCAGCGGCGAACGCCGTACCCGCGCGACCAGGATTGCAGGTCTCCCGACAATCAAGGCGCAAGTCTTCGAGAACCTCGACGACAAGGCGATGGCGGAATGGGCGCTCATCGAGAATATCCAGCGCGTCGACCTGAACCCGGTCGAAATTGCACGTTCCTATCAACAACTTATCGATAAGCACGGCTACAAGCACGAAGACCTGGCCAAGATTGTGAGTAAGTCGCGCTCCGCGATTACCAACAGCCTGCGCCTCCTCAAGCTCCCGGAACAGGTGCTCGTTTGGATAGAGGAAGGAAAGTTGAACAGCGGTGCCGCCCGCGCACTCTGCAGCGACAAGATCGGCGACCCCGAATCGCTTGCGGAACGCATTATCGAGGAAGGCCTGAACGTTCGCCAGATCGAGGCGATTATCCGCGGCGACGACGATGGTTCGACTAATTCGACAGGCTCATCAACCGGCTCACCAACCGAAAACGTCAAGGTCCCTGAGCCTGCCGAAGGGCCCGAGACGCCCGCGAAGCCCAAGCCGGAACTGAGCGCCGACATGAAACAGTTCGAGACAAGGCTCGAGACGTTCTTCGGCACGAAGGTGCAGCTCAACCCGAGCAGCTCCGGCAAGCCGGAAGGCACCATCGTCATCAAGTACTACAGCATGGACGACCTGACCCGCATCCAGGAAATCATGGAAAACCGCTAGGCAGCTCATGAAAAAGAAGTACTACACAGTACAGATTATCCCGGAAGACTCGCACGAAATCAAAAAGTTCAAGGTTTCGACGAGGTGGTTCCTTTTCGGGAAGATTTTTCTGGTAATTTTCATAATTGTTCTCGGTGCTTTCTGCTACAATCTGGCAAAAATCAACCGGATTGTCGCAAGTTACGAGAAAATCCGCGTGGTCAATGCCCAACTTATCAAGAAAGACAAGAACTACGAGGAAATGTTCGAGCGCCTTGACTCTCTCTGGATACTGGAACAGCGTATCCAGAACATATTCGAGACGTTTATCGAGAACGACTCCAACAAAATCAACAGTATTATAGACAGGAACAGGTTCGCACACTCGCCTTCCGAGAAAAACGAAATCGATTTCGAAGGACACGGGTGGAAAACCCTCGAGGAAAAGTTAAAAATCGAGAAAATTCCGGATATCGTACCTGTCGTGGGTATCGTGAGCAAGAAATTCAGCGGGGAAAGCGGCCATCTCGGTACGGACTTCTCGGCTAACCCGGGTAACCCGGTCTTCGCTACCGGAACGGGAACCGTGGAATTCGCAGGCAAGAAGGGCGAACTCGGGAACACCATCGAAATCAACCACGGGAACGGCTACGTCACTACCTACTCGCACTTGATGAACATCAAGACGAGAAAGGGGAGCCCCGTTCACAAGGGCGACATCATCGGATCGGTAGGTGCCACGGGTACCACGAACGGACCGCACCTGCATTATACTATTATTAAAGACGGGGTCCCGCAGGACCCGGAAACCTATATCAACTACTAAGAGGTTAAAAATGGCTACAAAAGGCGAACAGGAAATTACCCAGATTGGCGGAAGCATCACCATCAAGGGTGACATCAGCGGCAAGAGCGACGTGCGTGTTGCCGGCAACGTGAACGGCAGCATCAACATCGAAGGCGAGCTCATCATCGAGCGCAGCGGCTACATCGAAGGCGAAATCAAGGCCACCAACGCCGTTGTCGCCGGTAGCGTGAAGGGCAATATCGACGTGTCCGAAAAGCTCATCCTCGAGAGCTCCTCCAAGTTCGTGGGCAACATCAAGACCAAGCAGCTCATTATCCAGGAAGGCGCAATGTTCCAGGGCAACTGCCAGATGGGCATGCCGGCACAGGCTGCAACACCTGCCAAGAAAGAGGAAAAGGCCTAATCCACCACCATATCATAGTTATCTATTTATTTATATATATAGTAATAACTATGATGCTGTTTATAGTGGATAAGTTTTCCGGCTATTTTGCATAAGGCGATGATGGTCAATAGGTTATGAAGAAATGTTGAAGGTTGAGAAATGTTGAAAAGTTTATAGTCTCTCAACTTTTTTCAATGTTTACAAGTGTTGAACCTTACTTTTCAATGGCTGTGAACAACTATTCACCACCCCCTTATTGAAGAATCCGGGAACCTGCAGGTCTGTGAATATGCGAAATATCACACTCAGTGCAGATAAATTCTTTTTTCTTGTATAAACGGCAGTTAATATTTTATATTAAAGGCACTAATGTCGTCTAAAGTATTGAAGATAGGTCAGATAACGGATATCCATATCGGTGAGGATGAAAACCTTGTCCAAGGGATCGATGTTCGCAAGAACTTCCTTACCGCGTTGAATTCCGAATCCATGAAGGATATTGACCTTCTCGTGCTTTCGGGCGACCTCGCGAACGAGAACGCCGAGCCGGGCGCCTACCGCTATATCGCGGAACAGCTCAAGGGGGTCAAGTGCCCCGTGTGCATTATCCCCGGCAACCACGACAGCCTCGACGTGATGGTGAAGTTCTTCGACATGCCGGTGAAGAACGGCAAGTGCTATTTCCGCTACGACCTCGAAGGCAGGTCCATGTTCTTCCTGGACAGTGCAATCGGTGAGGTTTCCCGCGACCAGCTCGACTGGCTCGAGGAAGAAGTCCCGAAGGTCGACGGCGAAGTTATACTGTTCATGCACCACCCGCCCTGCTTTTGCGGGCACAAGTTCATGGACCTGCACTACCACCTGAGGAACATGGTGGAGGTGCAGCAGGTTCTCTCGAAGTTCAAGAACCTGAAACACGTTTTCTGCGGGCACTACCACAGCGAGCACCAGATGAAGTTCTCGCACATCCACGTGCATGCCGCTCCGCCGACGCAGATGCAGATTGACGCCGACAGGCCGTACTTCAAGTTGAAGAGCACCGAGCCCGGTTGGCAGGTTATTTACTGGGGCGATTCCGTCAAAACCGAGGTACATTACTAGTTTTTTTCGGGAAATCCCTTGAAATTGCTCGACTACTATGCTATATTTGCCCCTACGTGGCGGTTTAGCTCAGTGGTAGAGCACTGGAATCATAATCCATTGGTCCGGGGTTCAAATCCCTGAACCGCTATTAAAAAAAGAGGCGCATATGTCGAAACGAATTCTTGCAATTTCAATTCTGGCTATCGCCTCTTTTTTTGTTGCCTGTGAAAACGACGATGGCGACCAGCCGCAGATGCAGCAGGTGCAGGCGAACCTCCCGAAATCCGTACCCATAGTGAACGTCGACCCGTTCACCGCCCCTGCAGAACCCATAGTGACGCAGGACCAGGCGAACAAGTACGTGAAGGCGAGCGCCGCACTCGTGGAACTCGGCGTGAGCTGGTCCAAGAAAATCGAGGAAGCGAAGGAAGGCGAGAAGGTCCAGATTCTCGACGCCTACAACGTGGCCCGCGACCAGCTGTGCGCACGCATTGGCCTCAAGGGCATCGCCGAATACAACTGGATTACCGAGGTGGCGCTCCCCAACCCGCGCAACATCCCGTTCTTCGAGGCGGCAGGCCTCAAGAAGTAGCGAAAGCCCGCAAGAAAAAATTTGCAGAAGACCGCCCGCTGGGGCGTTTTTTTTTATAGATATATGTTGTCAACCTTTATGCCGGAGATCTAGATGCCGATTCGTATTACTATCAACCCGAATTCAGAATCCAGCGCGGAGTGGGCCATTTTCCATATGGCAGAAACACTCGGACCCGCGTGGGACGTGTGGATGAACCGCCACCTTGTTTTCAACAGCCGTGCGTGTGGCGCCATGAACAGGGAGGTTGACTGCATTCTGTACCACCGTGAGTACGGCATGCTTATTGTGGAATGCAAGGGCGGCAAGATTTGGACAAGGTATAACGAGAAATCAAAGGCCACGGAATGGTTCAGTGGCAATAACCCGCTGGTGCCGCCGCCGAGCGAGCAAGTGGGTTCGCTTATTTCTCCCCTGCACGAATACATGAAGGAAATCCTCGAGCCCGCACGCGAAGGGAAGATGCGCAAGGTGCGCGTGCAGTGGGCGGTATGCTTTAGCGACATGGACAGCATGGAAGGGATTCCCGGTTCGGAAATCCCGAGGAAGCGCGCGCTGCTGCGGCCAGACGTTCTCAACGCGAAACGTTTCGAGAAGCGAATCATCGAGATTCTCGAAACTCCTGTACAGGCGAACGGCAACATGCCGTTCATGAACGAGTACCTCGACGAGGATTCGCTCTTTAGGCTCAGGAACTTCCTTGACGGCCAGGGCGAAAAACCCGATGCGGCAGAAATCATTAAGAGCAGTTACGAGAACTGCTTCCAGGAGGCGACCGAGATGCAGCAGATGATGATGGAATCCATCTCGCGCAACCCGCGCATGCGCATCGAGGGAGTGGCCGGTTCTGGGAAGTCGCACATGGTAGTGTGGGATGCGCTTCGCCTTTCGCGCATAGGCAAGAACGTGGCGATAGCCTGCTATAACGACTTGCTGGCAACAGAACTCAAGCACGATGTAGACAAGGTAATAAGCAAGGACCGCATAGGTGTCGAAAAGAAGTATGCGCAGGACGGCGGCGTGAGTTACGGGCGCGTAGATGTGCTTGCCTATTCCGAATGGTGCGAGAAATATGTACGCGCCGCGAAGGTGAAGGTAGCGAAGAGTGGCGACAGGTCGCTGTATTTTGACAAGGAACTCCCCCAGGCATTCGTGAAGGCGCAGAAGATTCTGGCGAAAGACAAGAAAACGCGCGAGAAGTTCTTTTACGATGCGGTAATCATCGACGAAGGGCAGGACTTCGCGAGCGAATGGGTAGACTCATTCCTCGGGCTATTGCACAACGAGGAACACGGCACCGTGAGGTTCTTCTACGATCCGGCGCAACGCCTGTATGCAAGCCGCAACGGTATCGACAACGCGCAGGTCGAGGCGATGCCCGTGATGGTGCTGAACCGCGGATTCCGCAGCACGAAGCGCATTCTCGAATGGGTGCGCAGGAATACCGGGTTCAGGCTACAGGCTTTCGACAACATAGTGCTTGGTGAAGCTGTCAAGGAAATGCAGTACAGGGACGGTGCAGAGCAGGCGCAGATGCTGCGCGCGCGTATCGACGAACTCATAAAGAAGAAGCACCTTTCCGTTTCGGATATCCTCGTGGTATCGATGAAGAGCGACAAGAGTTCTGCGCTCAAGGGTATTTCTGATGACCGCATCGTATGGAATGCGGGGGGCGACAAGTCCCTGATTAAGGACAAGGTAAATATCGTGAGCGTCTACCGTATCAAGGGTCTTGATTCTACGGCGGTAATACTTACCGACATCGAGGAACCCGCCGAGGCGAGCAGGCACGAAGACTGGAAACGCTGCCTGCTCGTAGGCGCCACCCGCGCGAAATCGCTCCTTACAGTTTTCAGGAAGAAGTAGCGAGCGCCTTGCCGCGCGGGCTATAAGCTACCACGCGAAATCGACTACGATACGCCAGTAGTTGTCGGTATCGAACCTGTGCGAGTGCCCGCTGCCGCCTACGCCGAAGTTGAACTGGTATTCGGCGGAGAAGTGGCGCGTAATCTGCAGGCCAATCCCGAGCCACACGGAGAACGTGAGGTCCTTCACTCCGTTGAAGCGCGTCTCGATATCGTCGAGGAACCCGAGCCCGAGCTGGTCCTTCGCCGCATCCTTGACTTCTTCTTCCTTGCTCAGTTCCTTCTCGGATTCCGGAGCCTCCACCTTGTATATCTCGAAGATGGGCTTGTGGAAGTTGAAGGTCTGGCTTATGAACGGCTTGAATATGGGAATGTAGGGCACGCCTAGCCTGAACGATATCGGGATATCGAGCCCGATGTTGTGATAGTATATATCTACTTTGTCTGTAAGAGCGAGGGTATCTTCGAGGGTGAATTTCTTGTAGTGGTAGAACGTGCCCATGCCTATGCTGAACGCGCCGCCGTCGTAGAAGTACCAGCGCAGGTAATAGGTGAGCCCGCCCTCGTATCCGGTTTCGTCGTCAAGGTTGCGGATGCGTCCGTAGCCCTTCTGGTAGTAGCTGTGCTCGCCGAAGTTGCCGTACGTGAATTCCATGACCTTGTAGAAAATGCGGTCCTTCTTCTTTGTGGAATCGGCAGGGGCAGATTCGGCGGCTTGCGGGCAGGCCGCGGGCGCGGGCTGCGCGGCCGTGGTGTCGGCAGGTGCGCTTGCGGGCGCCTGCTCTACTGCGGGCGCCTGCTCTACTGCGGGTGCCGCCTTCGCGGTATCCGCGGGTGCTGCGACCGCTACCGGCTTGGGTTCTTCGGTCGGGTGCATCTCGAGGATGGCGAATTCAGCGCTCGTGAACGTGACGGTATAACTGCACTTGCCTTCCACGTTGCAATGCGCCTGCACGGAATCCGCGATGGCGCGGGCCATCTCTTCGCGCAGGAGCTTTGTACGGAACTTGAGGAGGCTGTCGGCGTATGCTGTCTTTTCGGCAATCTCCTTGTCGATGGCGATGATGTCGCGGGTGTTCTGCTCGTGCGCCTTGCACTGGCACGAGGATTCCGCAAGCTGGCAGAACGCCTTGAGTTCGGCTTCGGCCTTCGCGGCGGAATCGGCGCGGGCGATAGAATCTGCGTGTGCCTTCGCGAGCGCCGCGGAATCGGGCGGCGTTGCAATTTCTGGTTCTTGCTCAATGAGAATCACGTCGCCTGCGGGCTGTGCAGCGAGCGCGCAAGTGTTGCAGCGGTCGGTGCATTCCTGCGACATCGGCGCGATGGGCAGCAGGCTACGGCGCCTCTGGAGCGAATCGACCGTAGCGTTTGCGGCGCGGATAGCCTGGGGCTGCATCTTGAGGGCGCGTTCGCTTGCGTCGGACGTACCCGAGAGCAGCTGGAACTTCGTGAGCGTGGTGCGGCCCTTGTCCATCGACTTGTAGTATCCGTTCTCGAACGTGATGCTGCGGGCACATGCGGCCTTGTCGCAGCCTGCGAGAATCGCCTCGGTGAGCTTGCGCTTGCCGAGTTCCACGCCCATGTTCTTGGATTTCGCGCTGTCGATGACGAACGGGCAGTTGCAGGTGGATTCTATCTTGTCGCAGTTCTCGGCGCGTGTTTCGCCGTGGCACGATACGCACAGGTCATAGCACATCGAGTCGGCGAGGGCGCCAGTCGCGAGGAAGCAGGCGAGGAATGCAATTGCAGGAAAAATCTTGAAAATGTTTCGCATGGTAGCCCCCTAGAAGATGATGGCGAGGACGATGAAGGCGACTGTACCGATGGCCGACATTACGATGGGGAATATCGGGATGCTGCTTTCCGGCTTGGCGGTATTGTCGCATTCGGGGTTGGACTGCGCAGGTGCGGCTTCTTCTTTTGCAGGGGCGGCGCTCTCGGCCCCTTCGGCCTTTGCCTCGGGTGCCTTCGCGTTGTCTTCGTCGATGAGTGCGGCATCGTTCTTGTCGGTGCGGCCGGAAGCGGGTGCGGCCACGGAATAGCATGCCAACAAGCCCACGAGCAGGGCGATGGCGGAAAGAGTCGAAAATCTAGACGTATTCATGCGCAGAATCCTCTGTACCTATATAACATAATTTAACACCTTTTGCGCGCTAGCGTACCGGGTAATTCGCGTTTTTCCCTATTACTCGGCTTTTTTTTGACAAAATTTCGGTATAAAACGATAAAATAATGCATTCGTCGGGAATTTTTCGGCCAATTTCCAAAGCGACATTATTTGTCGCAGTTGGGTGCTATATTATGCACAGGACGCTATTATGGTTAATAAGAACAAGGACCGTTCTTTTGAACGGATTGCGTACAGGTATTGGGAAAAGCTGGTTGGCGGGATTCTTGTCCCCGGTGAGCGGGGGTATGTGCCTTCCGAAGGGGAGGTGCTTTGCGCTTATAACGAGCTGAAGGAACGGCACCTTGAATGTGATTGCATTGTACTTAGGACTGGTACACATTCGGGGGAATTCTACCAGCAAGGCGATAAAATCGCTGGTGTCAGAATTGTCCGGCAGCTTGATTCGGTCGGTACTATCGAATTCCGTTTGTCGACCGATTTCCATGTGCGCCTCGATATCGAAGGGCTTTCACCATTATCCCGGACGGAAGCGAATTGCGATCTGACGCAGACAATAAGCAACTTTGAAAATTTCATCGACAATTTCCCGCGGTACATGGAAGGGCTCGAACGAAAGAAACTTGAATTCGAGAAAAATAAGAAGCTGGAGGAGATGGCGAAGGGCAGTATCCGGACGACCGTATCGCAGATTCTTCCGCCGCTGGGGTACCGTTGGGACCTGGTAGAACGGGGCAGGGATTACCTGCTCAAGGTTGGAGGGCATGGAACCTGGATGGAGTTTACGCTCAACCGCAGGAACTTTTCCAAGCGTCTGGCGGAGTTGCCCGATGTGCTCAGGCAGATAGAAACCCTGAGCAAGAACATGACCTTTCCGATGAAAATAGAGATAATAAAGTAGGCAAGAGGAATATATGGCGGTAAGAATAAACGCGAATGAATTGGAAAAGCTGCTGGCGGCGACACCCGCATCGCAGAACATAATGCTCACGGGCAAGCACGGGATTGGCAAGTCGCAGATCCTGGAGAGGTTCTTCACGTCGCGTGGCGAGCGCGTGGTGATTCTGTTCCTCGGGCAGATGAGCGATCCGGGCGATTTGATAGGCCTCCCGCGGCTCGACGAGTTGAGCGGCAAGACGCATTTTATGCCGCCGTACTGGTTCCCGACGGACGGCAAGCCCGTGGTACTTTTTTTGGACGAACTGAACCGCGCCCGCCCGGAAGTTTTGCAGACCATCATGGACCTGACGCTCAACCGGACTCTTGCGGGCCGCAAATTGCCCGAGGGCTCCCGCGTGATTAGCGCGGTGAACGACGGCGAGGAATACCAGCTCACGGATTTGGACCCGGCACTCGTGAGCCGCTTCAACATCTACGAATTCAAGCCCACCGCGCAGGAATGGCTCCTGTGGGCGGCAAAGGCGGGGCTCGATTCCCGCGTCATCGACTTCATCTCGGAAAACCCGGATATGCTCGACGGTGCCGCCTTTACCCGCGAGGACCAGGGGCTCGAAAAGTCGCCCGATAGGCGCGGGTGGGAACGCGTCTCGAAGGTGTTACAGACAAACGAAGTGACGGCGCTCTTAAAGACCGTAATTGCGGGCATCATCGGGATGCCTGCCGCATCGAAGTTCTTCGCGACTATCAACCAGAAAAAGCTCCCGAGCGCGAAGAATATTTTGCTCGGCGATTTCGCGAAGCAGAAGGCGGCAATCAAGAAATGCACCACGCCGGAACTTGCCTCCGTGAACGAGTCCGTGTTCCGCTTTATCGAGACGAAGGGCTACGACGCGAAGGACGAGGCGAAGGTGATAGAGAACTTCGCCGCATACTTTGAATTCCTTTCGGGCGAAAAGTTCCGCGAGGCGCAGGCGCATTTCGCGAACCTGTATTCCTCCTCGATGTACCCGGCCGCCATGACGCTTGTCATCATGAAGTGCCCCGAGCTGTACAAGAAAATCACGCAGTTTGTCCAGTCAATTTAAGGTCGGCATGAACGCCTTGGACAGAATAAAGAAAATCAGCGAGCGGTGGTTCCTGACGGAGCCGCTGCTGTTTGCGGTTTACTGCAGTCACGAATTCGTGGAGAACAGTGCGATTGAAGTACCGATGAGAACCGGCAACATGAAGATTGAATTCGCTCCAAAAATTCTGGACAAGATTGCAGACGATGTGCTGGTGGAATACCTGAAAATCGAGATGTTTCGCATATTGCTCAAGCACCCCTACCAGCGACAGCCCTCTTTCGCCGCGAAGGCCCTGCTGACCATGGCGAGCAATATAACGATTGCGGACGTGTACGATGTATCGCGCGAGGTGAAGAAGCAGATGAGCGGTACGGAGCAGAAACTCCCCGGCGGGCTGTGTTTCGAGGAATACTACAATCTGCTCCTGCAAAATACGACCCCGAATTCGGGAAAGTCTGGCGGCGAGCCGCAGAAAACGGATAGTGGCCCCGGTCAGGGCGACAAGTCTGGGCAGGGTGGCGATGACTCCGGCAACGGCAATCAGGAAGGCGGCGAATCCGGACAACAGGGTGGTGACGGGAGCGGCGCAGATTCTGGCGACGCTTCCGGTGACTCGCGCGGCAATGGCAGCGGTTCGAAAGGCAATTCGCGCGGGAGTTCTGGCCGAGACGGCGGCGGCTCCGGTGGCAAGGGTTCGGGCGCTTCGGGTAATTCCGGCGCCGGCAATTCGCAGGAACATCGCGACTCGCAAATCTCGGAACTCTGGGAAGATAACGAGGAGGCCTGCTGCAACATAAACGAGTTTATCGAAGTCGCCACCGCGAGCAACAACTGGGGCACCGTCGCGGGCAAGTTGCAGGGGCTCATCAAGGCAAGCCTGAAAGTTGACATGGACTACCGCAAGATGCTCAGTTTGTTCAAAACCTCGGTCATCTCGAGCAGGCGCCGCCTCACGCGCATGCGGCCCAACCGCCGCTCCGGTTTCGACGCGATGGGTAGCCGCTACGAACTTTCGACGAACTTGCTTATCGCTGTTGACGTGAGCGGGTCCGTTACCGACAAGAGCCTGCAATTTTTCTTCTCGGTCATTAACCGCCTTTTCAAATACGGAGTCGAGAAACTGGACGTATTGCAGTTCGACGCCCAAATTCAGGGCGAAATCGAGCCGCTCAAGAAGGCGCGCAAGACCGTGAAGATTATGGGCCGCGGCGGTACGAGTTTCCAGCCCGCTGCCGACTATTACTGCGAACACCCCGAATACGACGGGCTTATCTACTTTACCGACGGTTACGCCCCGCCTCCTGTATTCAACACCAAGCGCCCCATCGATGTGCTGTGGGTCATTTGCAGCAGGCAGTGCTACGCGGAGAATGCCGAGTGGATCCGCAAGATGAAACGCAATCGCGTCACCTTTATTCCGAGGAGTGAATGATGAAAAAAAAGAAACTTCTAGAGACCTCGTGCCATTTCTTGATGGCTGAGTTCTGGCGCGGGCTCACCCTGGGGCTCGGCAGGTCGCGCGAAGACGGGAAGGACCCCTACTGCAGGGATTACAAGATGGCGGCCTTCAAAATGACCGTCTTTGCGAATGGTGTCAAGGGTTATTTTAACGATGTGACCAGGCGCCTCAAGGACTCGTGTGTTGGAATTGAGTTCAGGCCTAAGGCATGGAGGGACCGCTCGAAAATGTGCATTGCACTTTCCGTCAATTTTGTGACGGGAATAGGGCATGTGTTTTTCCAAAGCAAGATCGGCCTGCTCAAGGGCGATCACGTGCACCTGATGTCGGAAGAAATCCGGGACGTGGATATCCTTGCCTCGCTGGAAGACATACGCGCATTTCTTGAGAAGTATCCGGAATACGAGAAGGCGGCCGAGGCGATTGCAGAGGAGAAGAGGACCGAGGAGATAAAGCAGCATAAGCTTGCCGAGATGGCGTCTCAGAGTATCGAGACGATTGTGCCGCAGATTATGTCGCAGTCGGGTTACGAGTGGATTCTGGAAAGTGTGTACAAGGGGTGGGGCCGCGGTGGAATTCCGGAGAGCTACATTCTGCGCGTCAAGACGAAAAAGCACAAGATGATAGAAATCACCCTGAACAAGAACAATTTCGCGGAGAAGATTCCCGAAATCCTGAATGTGGTCAAGCAGATCGAGCAACTGCTGGAACAGACACCCTTCGCCGTAAACATCGTCAATTACGGCCCGGGTACCCGCTGGATCAAGGGCACGGAAAACGTGAAGGAGTAAGCATGAAAAAAGCAGAACAAACAAAAAGTATTTTCATCCTAGAGGTTTACGAGTTCGCACCCTGCGAAAGGCGTGCTTACCAGGTCTACAAAGAAAGATGGAGCCGCTGTACCGGTCCCTGCGCCCTCACCTGGAAAAGAGGAGTCGGGTATTTCGAGACATTGCGTGATGCCGAAAAGTGCATCAAGAAAATTGTTCGTCGCAAGCGCGATGACGTCTATGGGTTTGTCATCAAGGAAATGCCGCGGGATTGCGTTGTTAACGTGTATATGCCCCTTTCGATTCGGCGCTATCTAAAAGACGGTTCACTATGGTGCACGGGCAGCGACAAGACTGCAAAATTCAAGGAAGGCGACCTCGTCGAGATAGCCTATGACGACTATGTTGAACTTGGGATTGTTCAAGGCTTTGACAATGCTGACTGCTCCTATACCGTGGTCACCTATAACCTGGACGAAAACGCTCCCTCCGAATTTTGCGGCCGTTTTGGCAATACGGCTTATGTACTCCCGCCCTCGTTCCCTGTCCAGAAAAAGTACGCCGCGGCACTCCGTCGCGGGCTCAAGCAGGCGGAGAAGGAATCTATAGACGATCTTCCGTTTTAGGGAATGGTATTTGCCGCGATTGTCTAGCGAAGCATGAATTCGTGAACGCCTGCGATTGCGCGGATGACGCTTGCGGGGACGCCGTTCTTTTTGGCGAGTTTCGGCCAGCGTTTTACCGCGCTTTCGACTTCGGCGAGAATTTTCTTGTAGCGGCCCTGCCTTAGTCCTGCGAACTTCGCGACCGCATGGAAATCGTCCAGCGTAAATTTTTCGCGCTTGCCGTTGAACGTCATCTGGTGCGTGCCGGTCCATGTGCCCTGCGGGTTGTAGGCGTACGTCATGTCGAAAGCGGGCGCGAGGCTCCACACTCCGCGCTTGTCCATCAGGAATCCGATGTTTTTCGCGTGGTCGTCCTGGTTGCGTGCGCAGATGTTGAATGCCGCCCTGCGGAACATTTCTTCGAGAGCGTCGTAGCCGAGGCCGAGCCGCCTGACAATATCGAGCGCCTGCTCGTAGCTGTATGCGCCCGGCATGTTGAAGTCGTAGTGGGCGAGCGCGCAGAGCGACTGGTAGTGCAGTTTCTTGCCGCCCGCGAGGCGGTCGAAACGCCGCGTCATAAAATGCCTGTGACCCGCGCATTCGTAAAGCCTGCATTCCGTCATGTCGATGCCCGCGAGTTTAGCCATTTGCGAGTACGTGTACTCGATGGCTCCGTACCCGAACAGGTCGGCGCCTTCCTTGTCGCTGTTATTTTGTACGTCGTCAAGTTTTAGGAGCCAGTAACCGAACCGCGGGTCTGTCGCCACCTGCCCCGAGCGCATTTCGCCGGTGGCTTCGTCGTATGCCACGAGAATCTTTGCACGCGCGCCGCCCGCCGACGTGCCCACCCGAAGGATTTCCTCGAAGGCCTTGCCGTTCTTCTTGGAGAGTGGCCTGCCCTTGATGTTCCTTACCGAAAAGCGCTTGCGCTGGTTCAGCACCTCGGCGGCAAATTTTCGCAGGTTTTCTACGTCCAGCGAGTCGTCGCCTGCGGAGTCGGGCCCCTGCAACGGCAGGAACTCCAGCGCGCCCATGCCGCGGTTTCCCGTGTAGCACAGGCGTTCGAGCGCGGTGAAGCTTTCGGGCGTGCGGCCCTGTTGCAGGAGCCACGCATCGATTACCCTGTTGCCGAACTTGTCGGGAAGGCTATCTGCAAAAAGCCCGGGCAGCCCGTGGAACGTTCCGGAAAGCTGCGGGAAGGTGTAGATGCGGTTGGAAACGGGCATCGCGATGGGCGCAGGCTCGACGCCCGCGCCGATTAATTCAGGTGCGTACTCGAAACGCGCGACCGATTCGCCCTCGAGCATGGAGAGCGCCCCGATGGTCGTACCCCAGAGTTTTACCTCTACCGCGATCATGGCGAGCCCCTACTTGTCTTCGCCCCAGACCCAGGGCGTTTTGCGTTTAGTTTTTGCGGCAGATGTTTTGCCTTTCGTGCTAGACGCTACGCCGCCTGCAACATAATCCGCGGAATTTTCGGCGACTGAATTCGCGCTGGCGCTTGTTGCGCCGGTATTGCGCGGGGCGTTTGTGCCCAGCGAGTTATTTGCGCTGCGCGGGGTGCGGACGCGCTTGCGCGCCTTGACCTCGCCCATCCGCAGGATTTGCATGGGCGACGGCGAGTCGTCGGGGAATATGGCGAGGAACGCTTCGAGCATGCCGCATACCCGCAGGACCTTGATGAGGTTCAGCACCTGCACGGAATCGCCCCGCTCGATGTGCTCGACGGTGCCCTTGCTCACGCCCGCCTGTTCGGCGAGCTGGGCCTGCGTCCAGTTGCGGCGGATACGGAATGCCGCCATGCGCCTGCCGAGCAGGGCAAGCGCGGATTTGTCGGTCTGTGCGGAATATGTAGCCATGAACCCTCCCGGTACCTGTATTGAATATAGTAAAAAGTCCCGGAAAAGTCAAATATTATTTCATAAAATTTAGTGAATTGTAGCGTGAATTGCGTGATAATTCACAAGATAATGTGAATTAAATTTTGCCAATATTCAAGCCAAAATCTAAATCACCCTGTTGCCATATTTCTTCTCGAATTCGACGAGCAGCTTTTGCAACTTCGGGAAAAGGGCCTTGAGGATGTTCACTTCGTGCTTGTACATCGCCTGCGAGACACCGAACAGGGGTTCCGCGATGCTCCCCGCAATGCACGCGAGCGTATCGCTGTCGCCGCCGAGCGAGATTGCGTTCCGGATGGCGTCCTCGAAATCCGTAGCCTCCAGCACGCAGCGGATTGCCTGCGGAACGGTCCCCTGGCATTGCTCCGCCCCGTAATAATCCCATCCGTATATGGGTCGTAGTTCGTCGAGGGTAAAGTCAAGACCATAGCCGAACTCGCTTTCCACGAATTTCTTGATGTCGGCTTTGTCGGCGCCTTTGCGGGCTAGCAGGATTGATGCGGCGGTCGCTTGTGCTCCCTTGATTCCTTCGGGATGGTTGTGTGAACATTCCGCAGATACCTTCGCCCATTCGAGAACCTCGTCCATGGTATCGAACGCCCAGCCGACAGGCCCCACCCGCATTGCGGAACCGTTTCCGCAGCTGTTGTAGGGTTGCGATTTTTTGCCCCTGCGCGCGTTCGCGACGAACTGCAAGAACCCGGAGCCGTACTCGCCCATGGGGTTGTCGTATTCGGTAGCGAAATCGCAGTAGTGCCGCCACGCCTCGCCACCGTGCAAAAGCCAGTTTGCCGTTGCGAAGGTCAGCACGCTGTCGTCGGTCGGCTCGATGCCCTCGCCCCAGAAATCGAAATCCTTGGTCTTGATGTTGTCGAATTCGTAAATCGACCCGATGGTATCGCCGATAATCGCACCTATCATTTTTCCTCCATTTTGGCCTTTTTTCGGTAAATATAGCCCCGCAGCGCGACAAATGTAGCCGCATGAAAAAAATGTTTTCTCGGGCCGTTTTTTTTGAAAATTTCAGTATATATTCTTTTACGAGGATACAAAATGCCCGAGATGCCAGAAGTTCTTTTTACCAAATCCGCGTTCAAGATTGCAACCCACTGCCCGATGCAGGCTTATTATTACCGTAATTCCAAGGGCAAAAATTTGGAATACGAGAACCAGTCCGCTATGGACGAGTTCCTGAAATCCATGGCCGAGGGCGGTTTTCAGGTTGGTGAACTGGCAAAAATCTATGGCGAGGTTCCACCAGAGAATGACTTGGAAGGTTGCTATGGCTATGACGAGCCCCTTAAGCGCACTCGTGAACTCTTTGAACAGGAAAACGTGAACATCGCAGAAGCGGCGTTCCGTTTCGGTGATTGCTTTGTCCGTGCCGATGTGGTGAAAAAGCAGGGCAATTTTATTGACCTGATAGAGGTGAAGGCTAAAAGTTGGGACCCGAAAGATGCTTTCGTGAATACGCCGACTAGGGGCGCCAATGCGGGAAAGCGTGTCGTGAATTCAGGCATTCGTGACTACCTTTACGATGTTGCGTTCCAGAAGTGGGTTGTCGAGAACGCTCTGAAGAATGACTACCCAGGCAAGACATTTACAGTGCGCGCTTACTTGATGATGGCGGACAAGAGCAAGGTGAATTCCATCCCGCGATTGAACAGCCTTTTCCGTGTCAAGAAGAGCGTGGGGAGCGACGGCGAAAAACGTGCCTATGCCGAAGTTGCGCCTGAGGCTATTGAGGTGTTGAAGAATCCGCATGAGCATGTTCTGACTCCGTTCTATGTTGATGATGAATGCAAACAGATTATCGAAGGCAAGACGGCCGAACAGGCGGACGTGCTAGGCATGCCGTTTGTCTCGTTCATTGAAGAGAAATCAAAGTGGTTCGTGAACAACGAGAAACGTTATTGCCTTCTAGGCAGCAAGTGTTTTAAGTGCCCCTTCCAGCTTTCGGAAGAAGGCAAGGCCAAGGGCTTGAAAAGCGGTTACGAGGAATGTTGGCGCAAAGTAGCCGGCTTCAAGGACGAAGATTTCGAAAAACCGTTGCTTAAGGAATTGAGCGGGACCGGTATAAAGAGAGATGACTGGATTCGTAGCGGGATTTATTTTATAAAGGATATTACGGAAGCGGTGTATCCCCGCAAAAATGACGGAACGGGGGCAGGCTGGACTATCAATGAACGCAAGTGGGTCCAGATTGACAGAACGAATAGCGGTTGCAAGGACCCCGTTATCCTGAAGGACGAACTTCGCGCCGAGATGGCAACGTGGAAGTTTCCGCTCCACATGATCGATTTCGAGACGACGAACTCCGCATTGCCCTACTTTGAAAAACAACGTCCTTATGAACAGGTTGCTTTCCAGTTCTCGCACCACGTTATTTATGAAAATGGTCGCATAGAGCATAAGGGACAGTTCCTGGAAACTCGCCCGGGATATTTCCCGAACTTTAAATTTGTTCGTGAACTCAAAGAACAATTAGGTGCAAAAGGCTCGGTATTCCGCTATGCCACCCACGAAAACACCATCTTGAATGCGATTCGCGTGCAACTCATGGAATCAAAGGTAAAAGACAAGGATGAACTGATCGAATTTATCGAAAGCATTACGCATAGGGGCAAGAAGAAAAAGGACGGTCATTACGAACACGAAGGCGAACGCGACATGATTGACCTCTGCGAAGTCGTCAAGCGGTTCTACTGGCACCCGATTATGAAGGGCTCCAATTCCATCAAGCAGGTACTGCCCGCCGTACTTAACAGCGGAATGTACTTGCAGGAAAAATACGGCAAGCCCATTTACGGAAGTGAAATCAAGAGCTGCAATTACACGCCAGAAGAGCCATTCGCCTTGATTACCAGGGACGAGGCCGGTGGCGTGAAGAACCCGTACAAGATTCTGCCGCAGCTTAAGGAAATTGAGGACAAGCTCATTGACGAGATTGCGGGCCAGGGAATGGATAAGGATGAACTTGCCCAATATGTGCAGAATACAAGCGATGCGGAGATGGATTCCGATGGTGATACGCAAATCAACAACGGCGGCTTGCCACTAGTGCTGTTCCGCAGCTTCCAGGCGCTTGATCCGAAGGTAGACTGGGAAAAGGAACTGACCGCAGCCAATCTAACACCCGACGCGCTGAAGTACAAGGCAATCCGCGAAGGCTTGCTCAAGTACTGCGAACTCGACACCATGGCGATGGTGCTCGTGTGGGAATATTTTAACAATGCATGCAAGGAGTAAGGATAGATGACAAATGAAGAATTTAAAAAAATTGTAGAAGACTGGATTAAGGAAAAAAATCAAAATAAAAATGATGATGAAAAATGGGAAAAAAGACCTTCCGTAAAAGTGGATGATCGTATTCTTCTGAATAAGGGTTGGATTAATAAAAAATCGAATTGGGTCAATACGATTGCCTATACCTTATTAAATTGTGATGGAAAACCGAGGAATGGTACTTCAATAAGGATTTCTCTTGATTATAGAAAAGATCTAAATAAACTAAGTAAATCTAATAAATTGCAAGTTTTGAATAATTTACAAGAGAAACTTAAAATTGTGTTTTCAGAAAAATATGAGATTTGTAATTCTGGTGGAACGGAAGCGCCTACCCAAAGTGGAATCTATCTTATTTTTGGTCAACCCGAAGAGGGGAAAACATGGGACAAGGATTCCCTGAATGAAGCACTTGAAAAAATGCATTCGTTTAGCGAAAATAACATAAATGAATATCGAAGCATTGTTGAGCAATGCGAAAATGATTTTTTAACAAAAATTGATGGAGATGACCAAATGCCTGAAAAAGAATCCAACATAGAAGACGTAACTAGGCTCCTACTTGACAACTACAACATCATTCTTCATGGTGCGCCGGGAACAGGGAAAACTTACCTAGCGCAACAGATTGCCAAAAAAATGATATTTGGGGATTCTTTTGATACGAAAAGAGATTTGACAAAGGAAGAGCAAGAGCAGTTTGATGAGCAATATGTACTTGTCCAGTTTCATCAATCCTATGACTATACGGACTTTGTTGAGGGATTGCGTCCAAAAAATGACGTTGATGGAAAAATTGGCTTTGCGCGAAAAGATGGCGTGTTTAAGGAATTTTGTTCAAAGGCGATTGGTGCCCATTTTTCAAATTTTGAGTCTGCCTATAAAAATTTTGTAGATGTATTGAACAAGAATAAAGAAATGAAACTGCAGACCATAAAACAAAAGAAAACATTTAGCGTTCGCGTGAATAGCAATGGCAACTTGTATGCGACTCCTAATACGAAAGCTGCTACAGATATGCCCATAACAAAGGAATTGCTAAAAACATACATAGAAACGGGTGAGATAAAAGATTGGAAACCTTATGTTACTGCAATCGGAGAGTATTTAAAAGAAAATTATTTTTTGGGTGATTTGTCAGTTGATGATTCTCAAAAAAACAAAAAATACATCATTGTTATAGACGAAATTAATCGTGGTGAAATGTCAAAAATTTTTGGTGAATTGTTTTTCTCTATTGATCCAGGATATCGAGGAATAAAAGGAAAAATTAGAACTCAATATCAGAATTTGATTGAAGAAAAGAATGTGTTCACAGATGGCTTTTATGTCCCCGAAAATGTATATATCATTGGCACGATGAATGATATTGACCGCAGTGTCGAAAGCATGGACTTCGCTATGCGTCGTAGATTCGCGTTTAAGGAAATTACTGCCAAAGATACCCAGAAGTCGATGTTTGGGGATGGAACCGAATGGAAAAATGGTAATGATGAGAAAATAGATGTTTCATCCTGCCTTGGCGACATAAAGCGTCGAATGAACGATCTGAACAATGCCATTCTGAATAAAGAGCTTAATTTAGGTCAGGCATATCAGATTGGTGGAGCTTATTTCTTAAAATTTGCCAATTACTGTAAAATAGACGAAAATAAAAAGGCTTATAAATCTCAAGATGAAGCGTACGGATCTCTTTGGGAAAACCATCTTGAATGCGTGCTGCGTGAATATCTCCGCGGTATGGATCCCGATAATGATAAGTTGAGAACTCTCGCACGTGCATATGGTTTTTCAGAAGAAGAAACACTCAAGATGTATCCGAAAAATGAAGAGAAAGCATAATGCGGATTTCTCTTGCAGACAATCAGTACAAGGCAAAGTCTTGGAACGAGGTTTCCAATGGCGTTTCTTGGAATAAAGATTTTAAAGAGTCACTAGAAGAAATAAGCGGGAAATCCCTTCAAGATTTACGGAAGAACAAGAAATTCCTCTTTTTCCCATCCGATGAGGCTAAGGCAGATTTAGACAACCGTAATAACTTTGTCTATAAACTTTCGTGGAAACAAAACGAACCTCCGTCCTTTCAGACGGGGAATGTCATGGGATTCTTGGGCGTTGACGATGATTTGCAAATGCAAATTATATCCCGATTTGATCAGCCAGATTCGAAGGATGGTACACAATGTCATAAAAATTTCTTTTTACATTATATGCTTCAGAGGGTGTGTAATGTTGCCTTCGCCCCGCAAACCAATTCTGCCGAAGATGATTTTTTTGAATTCCTATATTACTTGTTTCCTAGTTATTTAAGAAAAGCGTGTGCTCAGGGTATTTTTCGTGCGTATGTGACTCGGGAATATAACGACGCCAATGTTCGTGGACCAATTGATGTTTCGCGTCATATTCGTTATAATATTCCTTTCAATGGGAAAATTGCCTACCACACCCGCGAATACACGACCGATAACAAGGTGACTCAACTAATTCGGCACACTATTGAATATATCCGTAGTTTGAGCGTGGGTAGTTCTATTCTTGATGCAGATATAGATACGCGCAATGATGTGAATGCGATTGTCGCAGCAACCACAACCTACTCTCGAAATGCGAGAATGCAGGTAATTGCTAAAAATTTGCATCCCGTAACACATCCTTATTATACTGAATATGAGGAACTGCGGAAAATTTGCATAGCCATATTGCAACATAAGAAATTGAGTTATGGCGATAGCGATAAACCAATTGCGGGAATTCTGTTTGATGGGGCAAGCCTTTGGGAAGAATATCTGGCGAAGGTGTTTGAAGATAATGGAGTGAATTTAATTCATTCTAATAATAGAACTAGGGATGACGGAATTCCGTTGCTGAAAGAAGGCCGAAAGAATCATTATCCAGATTTTTATCGTAAAAAGTCTGATGATAAGGAGAGCATTGTTTTGGATGCCAAGTACAAGAAGTTGTGCATTGGTAAAGAAGATGGTGATATTGATAAAGAAGATGGCGAAATAGATGACAAAGATAATTCTATAGATGGCAAGCCCAAAATCTATCTACGGGGTCGCGATGTAATGCAGATGCTTGCTTATATGCATGCACTGGAAGCGAAAAAAGCTGTTTTGATTTCGCCATATGTGTTTAATGCTGAAAACAAAGAAAAATATGATATTTTAGAAAGGTCTTGGTCTACTGCGGGATATGGCAGTAGTATTTCTGTGATTGGCGTTCCTATTCCAGCTTATGATGAAAAAACTAGATGGGAAGAATTTAAAGAAATGATGCATCAAATCGAAAAGCAATTTATTATAAAGATTCAAGACATATTGAAAAAAACTGGAAATACATAATATTTTTCACGTCATCATTTGTCGCATACAAAATCTATATTGTAGTCATACAAACGCAAGCAAAGGAGTTGTACTATGTCTAGCGATAGAATTTGGTTCTTTTCTGAAGATGTCAATGTCTCGTGTTGCGAATGCGGGAAGGAGACTACTCTCAATCCGGATTTCGACGAGGTTGCGGGCGACTTGCGCCTGAATTTTGTCAAGGTTCGCTCCACGATTCCAGACAGCGGTACCTGCCCGCAGTGCGGCAACGAGATGGAAGTGGTTGTCACGTACTGGCGGCGCGAATTCTACTGCAAGAACAAGGACGGCAAGGAAGTCTGCCGGTATTTCAATCTTTGGCTCAAGGACGATTCGTCTGGGTGTTCCGTCGAGGGGCTGGAATCTCTGTACGAGACCTCTGCCTTGGACCATCCCGACGACCTCGCACTTGATAGCGATAGCGCTCGGGAACTTGTCGACCTGCTCTACAAAACGACCCGCGACGAGGCGTTGCTCGCTGTCGGAGAATCGCTGAAGAACGGGAACTCCGTGGAATCCGTGATTCCCGAACTCAAGCGGATTATCGACTCGCACGATGACGTGCTGAAAGATAAATACCTGTCGCAGTACCCGCTGTAAATAGCGCTAGATTAAGAGAAATCTTTAGCTGACCATATAATCCATGCGTCATCAGTTGTCGCATGGTGTTTGTATATTTATCCACAAAAACGGAGGTTTTTATGAGCGAAGAGAAGATGATGCCTATTGCGGATTTTGTGGAAGAGATGGTCGCGAAGGCGGACTGCACGAAGCGCCAGGATTGCCAGGGCTTTACTGGCTTTCGGGACATTGACAACTTGACAAACGGGATGAAGAAGGGGGGCTTGATCCTGCTGGCGGCGCGCCCCGGCGTTGGGAAATCTACGCTCGCGTCCAATATTGCGGGGAACATGGCGATTGATTGCCATAGGCGTGTCGCGTTCTTCTGCATGGAAATGGGCAATGAGCTTTTTGCGCAGAGCATAGTTTGTTCTCGTGCGCATGTGAAGGGCTCGGCCTTGCGGAACAACAAGATGACCTCCGCCGAGAAGGACCGGATCGCAGCAATCGCCCGAATTGTCAAGGACGCTCCGCTGTTTATCGACGAGCGCCGCGACTGGAATGTTGCGGAACTTGTAGATACGGTGCGCGAGATGAACAAGGAAAAGAAACTCGATCTCGTCATTGTCGACTATCTGCAGCTGGTGATATCGGACAAGGGAGAATCTCGCGAAGAAAAACTGGAGAATGTCGCTCGTGAGCTGAAGGTCCTTGCCAACGAGCTCCGCATCCCCATCATCGTCACCGCGATGCTCAGCCGCCACAACGAGAAGGGTGCCGGCCACCTGAAGCCGGAAGAACTGCGCGAGATCGGCCTTGCCGTGCAGCAGGCGGATTCTGTCTGGATTCTGGACCGGCGCTATATGCGGACGCACCGGGACGAAGACAAACGCCTGGCCGAACTCTATGTGGATAAAAAGATAATCCTTCTAAAATTTTTTTCCGAGTATTTGGAATTCTGCGACATGAACGAGGAAGAAAAGTCGGGATATTTCTATAGAGAGCCGGAAGACAAGAGCGACATGGGCTAAAATGCACACGCTTCCGCAAATCAGGGGTTGCATCGAGTCCGTTCGCAAGGAACTGGTCGTTTTCGAAAGCAAGCGTGCGATGCTGCGCAAGATTCATCTAGAACTAGTTTCATTTTGCTGGTTTGACGGAATGGAGATTGATCATGATGCGGTGCCGACGGACTGTCCGAACCTTGACAACATTGATAACGAAATCAATGCAACAATAATTGCGATCGACCTATATAGCCGAACAGTTGCCGCTATAGAAAGGTTGCGCGACTTAATTTCCGATGATTACGGAAAGATGTTTGCTGACACGGAAGATGAATTTGTATTCTTTGCAAAAAAAGAAAATGACCCTGATGAAAAGAACCGGGAGATACTGAATGGATTCCGGAAAATCAGAAATTTTTTCCCGCCAGTCGGCGGTGAGTGTGCCTTGTGGAAACGCTTTTGTGCCAGTGATAAAGAGATGCTGCACGATCTATTGTCGAAAGCGGATGAAGCGATTGCTCAAGGCAAAGGTCAGAAACTCCGGTGCATCCTGACCGAAATATTTAGCAGGCAGGCATCTGTGCTAAAAAGTCAAATCGTGGAACACCTATGTTTCCTGAAAACTGAACGTAACCGATTGATCCGCGAGTTGCCGAATATGAGCGGACGGGAATCTGCTGAAAAATGCGGCAAACCCTATTGGGTGGAGGTGGGCGGTTCTGAAAATTTGTTTGTAAAAAACAACGCTTTCCCCGTACCGATCCTTTGTGCGAAGGATTTTGTAGCTCAAGAAATAACTGAAATCGACGAAGACATATTTCATTACAAGCGACTTCTCGACGATACGAGCGAATCTCCCTCAATGAGAATTTTCGGATTCAGTTCTGAGGAAGAATTTGAAGGCATCGTGAAGCAATGGGATGTCTCCAACAAGCATTGCGACGAAATAGAGTGGGCAAGGTGGATTATATCGAAAATAGACGATTACATCCATTATGGTTTTTCCAACGAATTGCTCCCGCAGTGGAAAGAGGTCCTTGACAAGGCGGTTGACATCCTTGAAGAAAAGGACGAAAAGGCTCAGGATCTTCAAAAGGGTAAACGCCTGCTCGAATTGCCCGTTTTGGAACTGAGAAAAGTTTGATTTTTTAAACAAATAACACATTTCCCCAAAAAAATTTGACAAACGCTTTACATTTTCTCCTTGTTTTTCGATAATGATTATGCGTATATTAGCATATATGCATAAATAGGCGATAACACAATGCCATCGACAGGAGGTCTTTTATGGCGACAATTCACATCGACGACTCGAAACCTTTCCCGTGTTTCCCGGCGGAGCCGAACAACAAGCGCGAAACCTTTGCGGATTTCTGCAAGCGGCAGGAGACGGGACTCAACATCGTCAGCGACGAGATGGAACAGGAGAAAAGGGAGCAGGCGGAAATGCAGGAGCTCATGAAAAAGAGCTGCGAACGCAAGAAGGCGCTGTTCTACGACAACCTGGACTTGATTCTGCGGCATCGTGACGAAATCCGTGGAACCCCGCGGTACGCGAATATCGATGTGCAATACGCAATCAAGGGTGGCGGGCTTTATGTGGGACACCTGTCCGCTGTAAGGCATTTTAACTTCGCCGGCACCCTCGTCAGCATCGGCCTCAAGCTTTCCTCGCTCCTCGAAATCTGGGACAACGAACAGTTCAAGGTGGAATGCAAGTGCGGCGACACGGCGGTCATCCGCTCGTTTTCGGGTTCGCCCCTTTCGGGAGGATCGATGGCGACTGCGGTTTGCCCCAAGTGCAAGAAGGAAATTCACGTCAAGAACCGTAGCTTTGGCGGTTACTGTGGCCTGATGCATACAGGGCACGACAGGGATATCGAAAAGGTCGTGAAGAGTATTATCGCCAAGTGGACCCTCGCCGAGGTCGCATACGGAAAGAATGCCGCCGAAGGGAAAGACGCGAAATGGCGAAAAGCGGGTCGCGAATTGCATGACGACGGTGAACCCTGCAACCTTGAAACCATGATCAACGAACTGAAGCTGAAGGAATTCCAGCTTGCTTCACGATGATGAAATATAAGGAGGATAAAATGGAACAATGCAAAATCAAACCGTGGAATATCCGCAAATTGCACTTTGCAATCGACCAGTTGCAGGGTGCCGGGAAACGCAGGGACCGGAGGGAGATGCACCACGAGCTGGATGCCATGACGCACCTGCTCTGTGAATCGCACAAGATGACCTTGCCCGACTATGGCCAGGCGGGCGGAGCGCCTGTTTCGGGCAACGGGATGAACATGGCGATGTTTACCGTCAAGAAGGGAAAGTTCCCGCAAGAGATTGAAATGCAGGAGAATTTCTTCCCGTGCAGGCTTGTCGAAGGTGAACACGGCGATTGCCTTGTTTGTATTGTCGCCTCGGCGGAAATCGCCAAGACGTTGGCAGCGAGATTGGAGGTGGATGGCTACATCTTCATGGAACGCGCGGCCGCCCGTTCGCCTGAATTCTCGCAGTATTCCAAGACGACGGATGACACCGGCTATTACTATCTAGTCCAGGTGAATTCGAGCCTTCCGCTTCAGGAACCGTCGGCGGTATTCGATGCCATCGCCCAGATCGATGCGCTTGTGGATGGGCTGGACGAAAAAACGCGGAAAATGCTTTCTGAAGAGAACGTGGATGAATTTTTGGAATTCCGGAAACGTGCGTACTATATGCACAATGGCCTCGGAAAAAACGAAACCTACGAGGCAGCACTTGAGTGGCTCAAGGTACAGCAGTTCGCGTTGGTGGAGTTGCCTGAATCGGAAAAGAAGCTTACCCCGATGTTCAACCTTACCCGTTTTGAACTCTGCATGAACCATCTGGGGTACGCCGTAAAGAAGATTGCGGGGGATTGCCGTTACGTTGTATTCAATACGCCTAATTCGGCGACCTTCGAGCAGAACATGCAAACGGTTGCGGAACGCATGCACGCCGTAAAAATCCAGATGTCGCCGGAAGAAAGTCTGCCTTCGATTGCGGAAAGCCTCCGCGACGAGGTCCTCTGCTACGACAAGGAAAAATACTACAGCGTAGAAGCCCTGAACGAGAAGGAGTATTTCCCTATAAATGCGAGCGCTCCGAAGCGGTTGGGGAGCTTTATGCGGGCCGTGTACTATTGGGGCGCTGCCCTCAGCCCTGTCCTGGACTTGAAATGATTTTTTTGCGGCAATTAAAGAAAAACCGCAAAATATGCAAAAATAATTCCTAGAAGGATGTGAACGGTATTTTGCGCCGGCCTTCTATGACGAAAATGGAATTTTAACCATGAACGTCATTGATTTCTTGATGGAACCGAAGATTTGACTAAAATTGACGAAATTTGCATAAAATCAGCAATTTTACACTTTTTCGGTGGGGAAAGTGCGCTTTTATTGCACTAATTCGGTTGAAAAAGTGCGTCAAAGTGTTGACAATTCGGTCGGAAAAGTGTAGTTTTTGGACATGTTCAAGAGAAAAATCCTTAAAGAATTTGAAAATTGGAAGATCTCGGGGGGCAAAAAGAAGGCCCTGGTTGTCAAGGGAATGCGTCAAATCGGCAAGACATCCAGCGTCCTGGAATTCGCCCGCAGCAACTACGAGAGCGTCGTCTATATCAACTTTAAGGAAAATGAAAATGCGAAGAAGGTCTTCGACAACGACCTGAACGTGAGCAGGATTACCATAGACCTGTCAGCACTCTTTCCCAACGCTCATTTTGTCGAAAACAAGACTGTCATCATCTTCGATGAAATTCAGGAATGTGCAAACGCCCGCGCAAGCATCAAGCCTTTTATGGAAGACGGTCGCTACGATGTCATCTGTACTGGATCCCTGCTTGGTATTAAGGGGTACAACCGTAAAAAGGGAAAAGGCGTCCCGACTGGCTTTGAAAGAATAATTTATATGAAACCCATGGACTTCGAGGAATTTCTGTGGGCAAAGGGCATAGGCGAAAACGTCATCGCATACCTGAAGGACTGCTACGAGAAAAAAGAACCCGTAAGCGAGGCGACGCATAACGCCATGCTCCGCTATTTCAAGGAATACCTTTGCGTGGGTGGCCTCCCTTATGTCGTTTCTCGATTTGTCGAGACGAACGACATGAACGTTGTTTGGCAGGAACAGCAGGACATTCTTGAAGAATATAAGGACGATTTCGGCAAACACCTTGACGAGAATGAAAACGAGGAAATTGACCGCACGCTTCTTGGCCGCATCAATCGCGTCTTTGATTCAATTCCCGCCCAACTCGCGAAGGAAAACAACAAATTCGTTTATTCGCAACTAGAAAAGAAGGGTCGTTCCGAAAATTACCAAACCGCAATCCAATGGCTCTACGACTGCGGCATAATCAACATTTGCCACAACCTGACCAACATCGCAGAACCTCTTGACGGCTACAAAATCGAAAACACCTTTAAAATTTATGTGCAGGATTCCGGCCTGTTTGTCGCCATGCTGGAACGCGGCACCGCGGCCAAGATTCTAAGCGGCGATCTGGGATTCTATAAAGGTGCCATCTACGAGAACATCATCGCAGATTGTTTCTCTAAACAAGGTCGCAAACTATTCTACTTCCGCAAAGAATCCGGGCTAGAAATTGACTTTGTAGAAAATGTCGGCGGCGAACTCGCCATTATTGAAGTCAAGGCAACAACGGGACGCTCCAAGTCGGCAAAGACCGTTCTGAGTAACGACAACTACGCAGCCAAGGTTTGCTACAAGCTTTCCGAAAACAACATAGGTGTTGCGGGCAAGATGGTTACACTGCCATACTACATGGCAATGTTTTTGGAGTGAAAAATCGAAAGAAAATCCTTCGGCATCCTGTCGCAAAGCCAAACCTTGTTATTGCCGATATAGAACTGGATGCCCGCCTTTTGTGCTGCCTCGGTATCTATTTTCAAGATGACCGGATTGCCATCGCGGCGTTTACCAACACGAGTAGCAGTGTCAACATCAGCAGAAAGATGAACATATTGTCGTTGCATCGGCTTTAAGCCATCATGAAGAATCTGCGATAAAGCCTTGTGCGCTGTTCCATGGTATAGAACGGCAGGGGGAATCCCTGGTTCCTTCTTTATAATTTGAGGAACAGAGTGACCATAAAGTGCCCGAATTTTGTCCCCAACAATTTCGTGGCGTTTCTTTTCGGAAGTAGTGATAATTTGTTCTAAGTCTGCTTGCGTGACCTCGCATTCATACGTTCCGGATTCATTCAGGGCATGGAGTAACTGTGCTATCGGAACAAAACCCTGCTCGTCAAGTTCCAACTCGTATTCCCACGGAGCGTGCCGAAGTGCATAGGAAATTTCTTTGGAAAGGTCAACTAGATTCATTTTGCCAGCTCCACTTTTTCGAGTTCGTCAGCCATATACCTCTTTTTCAGCATCTTTCCGTTCTCGTCGGCTAGCATGTAATAATAATATTGGTCGTTATAGTGCCAGAGATACTGCTTGACAACAGCATAGAGATCCTTTTTTATCACCCTTACTTTTTCATTAGGTAAAAAAGATGGTGCCGGGCGCTCTTCTAAAACGCTTTTGAGGGTCGGAAGAATTCTAGAACTATTTCTGTAACACAATACCACAGAATCTTCTTTTTCTTCAATACATTGAAGGGTTTCCCAACCGCGAATAAACCACTGGTCGCGAGCGATGGGGTCAAGTATTCCGCTTCGGTCTTTAATCCAAAACCATTTGTTTAAGTAATCTGTCATTTGGATTTTCCTCCGATATAGTTCTTGTGAAACACGCCTTTAGGCAATCTAGCAAAAATCTCGGCAGCTTTTTCTAAAGATTTAGGATTGGGCTTAAAATGGCCGCTCCTGTCATCAAAAGAATAGATTTTTCCGCCACGAATATCTAGCATTCCTGCACATTGTACCTTGGGGTTCTTGCCTCCTATCAAGGTCGGGTGGGGCGTAGGCGCATCGCTGGAGTTTGTCCCGTTGCCGTTCCTTTTCCCGACAATGATTTTGTCGTTCATATCTATGGCGTATGTGAACAAACCATTGGTGTTTTTGTTGCCTATATAGTTTCCATGAATCAGGTCACGAATATCCTTTGCTGTTGGATTTTTAGGGTACACTCCATTCTGAACAATACCTCTTGAAACGTCGCTCTTGTGCATATCAGGCATTACGCCGTATGAAGGGGCGAACGGTTGAGAACTTCCTCTTGTTCCATGATAGCCCCCTTTATTTCCGCTACCCATATCACCCCCCTTTTTTTCTTGCAATCCAATTTGGATAGTTATGGAATTCCGCATATTTCAAATACGTTCCAAAGACTTTTTCTGGCATGGCTCCATGGACAAGAACAATCTTGGGCGTGAGCGCTCGTAGGCATGCATCAAGTCCGGCTTCAAAATGATATTTGTCTTCTTTTGTCTTTATGCATCCGTAGGTGCTGATGACGATAATACTGTCGTGAGGGATTCCTGCAAATGCAATCGGTTCAGGCAACACGTCTGTCGTGTAAGTGTCGCGGCTGCCCCAGCGAACAAGTGCAAAAACGTCTATGCCTTGAGTTTGCCAATAATGGCTGATTGCATTCTTCTTGTAAACGTTTGCTATTTGCACGGTTAAGGGAGCATCCCTGTAAAGTGAACAATCGGGCGAAATAACCACAGGAAACTTTTTGAGTTCTTTAGCATAGGCTTGGGGATTTCTCAGGACGTCGGCAAACATCGGGTCCATTTCGAAGAATCCGATACCCTCGCTATCCGTCGGAGCCTCGTTTCTGCGGCTAAACGGCGTAATTCCGCCAGGGATAAAGATTCTTTTGGGTTTGTCAATGACAGGAATCTCGAAAATGCCCTCAAAACGGGCGCTTTTTACTAGTTCAGGCTGAAAACCGTCATCAATAGCTGCTTTGGCTCTTTTGTTTTTAGACATATCTGTCTCCTTGTTAATTCTTCAGAGACAAATCTGCCTTTTGAGGTATAAAAATGCTTTTCGCAGCGCGAAAGGAAATTTTGCGAATTTCGCCATTTTTAATGTAAGTCATGCTGAAAAATGGCGTTTTTGGGTTATTTTCTTTTCGCCGTGCGAAAGAAATATTTTTAAGAGCAATTCGTAGACTAGGAATACGCCTAATACATATCCTTACCACTTATTGGTTCGAAATGATTTTGGATTAGAAACCGATTCGCTCTATCTATGTCAAAACGATAATTATTCCGAAGAATGAACATATACATCTGGTGACAAGGATCGTAATCGTCCAAGCAATAGTTCCCCGCCTTCAACAACTGCATTGAAGAAAGATAGGGAATGTCTAAACCTATACAAATAGCAATGATACTTTCCAAAGATGGCTTGTACCGGCAGTACTTATCTGATTTGATTTTCGTAAAAATCGTCGGGCTTAATTCTGTTTTTTCTTGAAAACGACTGGAATTCCATTTTTTTATTTGGAATAATTCTTGTAATCTATCTTTAAAATCCAATTTTTGAGTGCAAGAAAGATTTTTGAGATCAGCACATTCCTTCAACCACAGGTCTTGCAAGGCCTGCTCCTGGTCGGGTTTATGTATTGATTCCTTCTGCTGCATCTTATACTATTTTAGTCAGTTAAATTCCAAAAGGCTGAAAAAAGGCTCATCTTTTTTTGAATTATAAAATCGAATCTTTTAAACAAACATCCTTTAACCTGTCGAGCAATTTGCCCGACAAACTTGATTAAAAACACGATGTCATTTACCCTATGGTCTTATGTTTCGCTCCTTTGGCCCAAGGCCAGTTTATCTCCGCTCTACCTTGAAAGTAGCCCTTTTTCTTCACCATTCAAACTACACGTCTCGCTAATAAATTAGTTGCTTCAGCACCTGTAATAAAAATATTTTTACACTCTATTTCCAAATGCGTTTTGGTCTCATCTTTTCTGACACTGAATAATACAATCCGCTATTTCCGTCTATTTTCATTTTGTCGCAACTTCAGCATGCCTATGCTTTTTTATGAATAAAAAAGGCGTGGTGTCGAATGCACATACACTACTGAGGCTCTGGTAAACCTATCCACAATATGTGCAAACGACCCACGCCCAAATTGAGCGAAGATTCTTTTTCATTGTGGATATTCTTGATTCGCCTAAAGCAAACGACCAGATTTTCAGTAGTGGAATCAGAAATCTCTTCAGTCTATGTCAAAATCAAACTATTTGATGATGTTTAGTGTCCTCCAAAATATGGATTGATCTTAATCTTATTTCAAAAAACCATATGAATACACTTGGGGTTGAATTTTTTCAGATAGCGTTTTGTAAGCTTTTTCAAAGTGCTCAAAGTTAGTTGGAACAGTATTGCCAGATCCATTTTGAGCATTGAGAGCCTTGCATATTTGATACCACCCCACATCGGCACGATTCAATTTGAATTCGTCACGGATTTTGTGGTTGAACTGTTGCTTGAAATATTCTTGCCAAATTTTGCGACCTTCGTCAAGAACAGTTTGGGCTTCAACACTAAACGTTTTTCCTCTCATGTAACGAACCATAAAGTCGCTTTCGAAGCGACTGGACGCTCCAACCTCAGAGGCGGAGAAAGGAATAAAGTGATTGATTATATTCCACTTGCGGTTATTCCATTCAAGATTATTGGCGCTTGCGGTGAGATTTGAACCATTGAAGAGCATATAAATCAAGCAATCGTTCTTGAATTCTTCGGAAAGGTCTGCGTTGGGTTGAAGGAATTGATCTCTATCATTAATCCAAGTATGAGGAATTACTTTTCTTACAGTAAAAACAACAGATACCTGCCATAAATTATTTTCTGTAACATATATTCCATGTCCTCCATTAAACCCCGAAGAGAAAAGTGCTGTTCTAGTGGGAGCCTGTTGCATATCATTGCTGTTGCACCAAAAATACGCAATTGCATTATCACACCATTGTGTCCCGCGCAAATCTTTCGTTGCTGTTCCCGGTGTCACTGCATTTTTTAGAGGAATACACAATTCCTTGTTGGGCTTTAGACGTTTAATCCATTTGGTAAGATAAGTATCAACGGGAATATTATAAAATGACTTACTTCCAACAGCATTAACATTTTTGTCAAGAATCTCACAGCTTATTTCAGAGGGGAACTCTGTCGGCTTATTCATAGTTTTCCAAATCAAAAAGCCTATTGGAAATTCTCCTTTCAAACCCTCAAAGGACTTGCAATGAACAATAAATCCACCTAAATATTTCGCATTCCATTGAATTCTAAATTTTTCCATTGTTTGTGCATTTATGTGTTTCAATGTACTAAACATCGCCAATGTTGCATTAGGAATTTCTTTTGAAATCCTTGCTACGAACTGCGTGTATAATTCATTACTCGCCTTGCCGAATTCATCCATTCCTTTTCTAGCAAATTTTGTATCAGCAACGCCAATCTTACTAGCATCGGTACCCACGCCATTTACCGCATTATCAGAACTTGTCGCCTCTGCATACGGTGGATTTATCAGCACCAACAACTTTTTCTTACCTTCGTTCGCATCGTGGATCACATCGCGTAGGCTCTGCGGAATTTTATCTGTTAGGTTGTAATCAATTTTACCATCATTCGTAATATCATCGTTTAGGTAGTCGTACTGAAAACGTTCTGCTTCCACGCAGATCTTGGCAGATTTCATGATATTCACATCTTCTTCGTCAAGTGTGCTCATAAAAAGATGGCGGTGGTTGCTATGCTTGGCCTCGAGGTTTCCTACTCCACAGCACATATCCCACACATAGTAATTTTTCTGCCAGTTTGCACCAAGCGTTTTTTCAAGCAAGTCGTAAGCCTTGTCAACCACTGGCAGAGGAGTGTAGTATGCTCCCTTGAAAGTTCTCTCTTCAACAGGAATCAAGCTATCGCGACGTTCTAATAAGTACGTTCGGTGTTTTTCTTCTGGCGGCCTATGGTATATCGTCCAAAAGTGGCTATAACCATCTGTAGATCCCAACTCATAAAGTTTTCCGTTTAAACTAAATACAGGATTATTCCCCTTATGCAACAGCTCTGCAGAAAGATGTTGATGGGTGCTAACCGTGCCATCACTCATAATGTCAGCATAAAAGAATTCGGCGTAGTTCTCAGGGGATGCTCCGACAATTTCTTTCCCGACCATCTCAACCCATTTGTCAAACACCTGTTTCAAATTGTCGGGAGTAATCTGCGTGCGAATGATTTCGCCTTTATCAATGGCATTGCGGAAAGTGTCAATAAATTCTTGTTCGTGCGTTTCGATATTGAAGCTCACAAAATGCGTGCCAATGTACTGGCTCACCATATCGAGTGCATCGCGGGTGACATCGCTTGCCGACTTACCCCACATGCTTTTCATTTTTTTATTTTGCAGAAGTGGAAGTGCCACATCGGTTTTCATAATAGCCGCTTTCACGCTATCAACCACACAAAGAAATGGCGGAATATATTCTCCATCATCCAAGGCCTTGTGAATGTAAAAAAGCAACTGCGTAAACATTTCGTAGAGGGACTTCTTGGAGCCAAACTTGGCCTCGAACCAAACCTCGCGCGTCTGGATGTCGATGAGGTTACGTTGCACGCCTTTAAGGTGCAATGCCTTGATGTACTCGGCTTTCACGTCTTCTTCGGACGAGGCTTTCTGCAGTCTTTCGAACAGGCTCATTTTAACTCCTTGTATAAAAGTCCACTCGACTCTTACTCAGGAGCACAAAAACTTTAGCCAAAACAAAAAAAAGGCGTGGAGTCGCAGCGCTTACCGAACCTGCGGGCTACCACACCCTACCATACAATAAGCACAAACGACCCACGCCCAATATGGGCGTGAGCGTTCGTCTTACTCTCGTATGGATTGAAAGTGGTAGTTTCAGGTTCGAGAATAAGAGACGAATCTCAAAAATTCCGGTCGCTCCGCACCATTCGGTGAGAGCTATGTCAATCTCAAAATAGCATATATTTGCGACAAATATATCTGCATCCGCAATTTTTTGAAAAATTTCGCGTTTTTCTCTTGACGACAGTTTGTAATTAGTGTATATTTGTGCAGTAGTTCCTGTTTTTTCTTGCTTGTAAACAGAGGTGTATGATATGAATAAGCGAAATGCAGTCGTGCAAAAGAGCGGTTCGCCCGCACCCGAAAGGACACAATTTTCCCTGATAGACGAAGAGTTGCTGAAATTGCGTGTTTACGCGATTCGCGGGTTTGATATCAAAATTTTTGATATCAAATCGGGACGGAACAAGAAAACTGCCTTACGCCTTTACGGAACAAGGCATCAAGTAGCTTCATCCTATTCAATTTTTTAAGTATTTATTGACAAGTAATAAAAAGTAATATATATTTATTATGTACAATGTTTTAATGTCAAGAAGAGTCTCTAGGGCCGTTTCAACGATGCCAATAGCGCAACAAGAAAAACTTGCTTTGCTTGTTGATGACATTAAGCTGAATGGACCCGTTAGGACAAATTGGCCGAATTACGGGATTCTAGCAGGAACGTCGACTCACCATTGTCACCTTTCCCACAAATGGGTGGCATGTTGGATTGAAACAGAAAAAGGTATAACAGTTGAGGTAACATATGCTGGCAGTCGTGGAAGCGCCCCCTATGCAGAACACTGATGAACCCGTGTCGTTCAGAGTTTCGGGCAAGAACATCCCGAAGCCCGTCATCGCCTTTTTGGACGCTCTTTTTCCTGATTCCGTCCGTATCGATGAAGACGATGATGCGCTTGAGCCGGTGGAAGAATTGGGTTGGTACAAAAAAGCGAAGAAGAGGATGAACCCCGCAAAAGCGTTGAAAATAATGCGGGTAAATGCGGGGCTTACCCAGGCGCAATTGGCCAAAAAGGTTGGTCTCGCAAAACAGAATTACAATTCGCTTGAACGTGGCGCCAGACCCATTTCTATGCTCATGTCAAAGAAATTAGCCGATGCCCTCGGGACATCTTATTTGATGTTTTTCCGCGAAAATAAAAGCAAGTTATAGTCTGTCGTAATCCAGCTAATTTCATTCTCTCGTCGTTACAGGATATACGTGCCTGATTTCTTGCTTGTGCGGAGAGCGCCCTTTATACGTACTTTCGATTCGATATTCATCAAACGAATTGCGTTGGGGCAAACATTCCATTTCGGCGAGTTCAAGTAGCGCTTTAAGCCAAGTGGTTGCGCAAGTGCACGCGATGCCGTTCATTTCCCAGCGGATTAAAGGTGGATGGGCGGCGTCGGGACTTGAACCATTTCCCCAACTTGCATCATGTTTCCAGTATGTGAGTTTGCCGATTTGTTCCGTTAGCGTTTCTGGGATTTCCTCAAATACGATATACCCTTCACCAAATCTGCCGGGATGCCCTGAACAGCAATAACGAGTCCTGCAACCATCCATGCTGTTAAGCCGCATAATGGTATCCGCCAGTGCCGTATCAATGGCTCTGTAACCGTCCTTGTGCAGAAAATCAAGTTCCTGAACGTTTATCGGGGTTTCACTGATATAGCGACGCTTTTCAAAGTTTACGAAAGTTATATCAGACTGTAACATGTTGCGGATTTTCGGGCTCTCCATATCCCTAACGAATGTAATTTCTGTCTTTTTCATATTCGATTCCTGCTGAATATCTAAAAATATCTTTTATATGCGGCAAATATTGTCGTTTGTCGCTCTAGCGTTTTTTTTGGGGGGGGTGGCTTTATGCGTCATTAGTTGTCGCATTCTCAATCTATATTAAGAGTGTTAAAAAAAATGTCGCGGGGTGCTTTACGTTTTTGACTTTCGCGACGATATATAGGTGAGGATTGTATGAAGAAGAATTATTTTAAGGGTGTACTGGGCTCGCTCAAGGCCGGCCGCTATGACAAGAAGATTACACACGACTTCGTGACGCTCAAGAGTTACGAGTACTGGATCCGCATGATGCGCGCCTCCAAGAGCATGCCGGATGCGGATGACTGCATCGCGATTTTCACGAAGGAGGCCGCCTCGCGCGTGCTGAAGGACCTCTCGGAGCATTTCGAGAAGCTCAATGCCGAAGAGGACTGCATTACCGGTGCCGCCAAGAAGCGGTTCGTGAAGGAAGTGAACGGGAGTTACGCCGGAAAGAGGCTCCGCTGCGACGAAAGCAGCGAGGAGACGAGCGTTGCTTACCAGAGGCGCCAAATGGCGGTTGTGCGCTTTAACGATGTAATCGACAGGTCGTGTTCCGTCAAGGAGATTGCCGATTTCGTGCGCAACTACCTGTGCGGCGAGGGCATTTTCGACACCTCCTCGCAGAAGGTGTTTTACGAGAGCGTCGCCCGCGAGCTCGAGAAGGTTCTTGCGGAGAATTGCAGCGTGGACGACGGATATTTCCGCCGCCTGAACATTGTGCAGAACGCGTTCAACCTGAGCGACGCCGAGATGGAAATCGTGCTGTTCTCGTGGATTTTCTTCAACAAGGAGCAGTGCAGTTCGCTCCTGGACATGATTGGTTCACGCAGGTTCCGCGGGGCGGCGCTCCCGGATGTTTTCCCGCAGCTTTATCCGGATGTGGATTTCGAGAACCTGGTCTCGAACAAGGGGACTCTCAAGCAGATGGGTATCCTGGACGAAGACCTCGATATTTCCAAGCGAATCGGGATGTTCCTGGACGGGCATTCGGGCAATGACCTGGACAGCCTCTACTTCAGGGTTTACGAGGGCGGCTGCGTGCCGTACAAGAAACTCTGCCGCAAGGACCCGAAGGTGGAAATGGCTTTCGACATGATCAAGCACGCGAAGGTGGGCGAGGGTCTGAACATTTTCTTCTACGGGGTCGAGGGTACCGGCAAGACTGAACTCGCGAAGGCGATTGCGAAGGAACTCAAGCGCCCGCTGGTGCTCACCAACATCAGCACTGAGGGCGTGCATCGCGACAGCAAGGAAAACTCGGTGGTGCGTAGCCGCATGGGGAGTATCCTGTATGCCGCCACCAAGTACCAGAAGAAGAAGGCGATTCTCCTGGTGGATGAATCCGACGTGATTCTCAACTGCTGCGAGAAGGGAGCGCTGAACTTCTTCCTGGAACAGATCAAGATTCCGGTCATCTGGATTTCGAACAACATTGGCTATATCGAGAATAGCACGCTGCGCAGGTTCGACTATTCCGTGCGATTCGAACGCCCCGATGTCGAAAAGCGCGAACAGGTGTGGCAGTCCGTGGTGAGCGAACAGGGTGCAGGCGCGATTATCTCGGAAGAGGAACTGAAGCGCTTTGCTTCGGAGTTCCAGATTACGGCGGGCGGCATTACGCAGGCGATTGCGGGCACCAAGAAGTTGCTGGAGTCGGGCTGCAAGGTGGACCCGCTGGAGAGCATTCGCACCATCGCGGAGGCGCAGGCGAACCTGCTGAACCTCGACATGGAATACGCGAGCCGCGACAAGGAAAGCCGTGCGCCGCGCTACCTGCTCGATGCCATCAACACCGACGCGGACATGCCGAAAATCCTGAAGGTGATGAGCGCGTTTGACGCGAAATGGAAGGACATGCAGAAGGGCGACCGCGCCGATAGCCTGAACATGCTCCTGTACGGGGCGCCCGGTACCGGCAAGACGGAATTCGCGAAGCATATTGCCCGCACTCTCGACCGCAAGCTAATAATCAAGAAGGCGAGCGACCTGCTGAACTGCTACGTAGGCGAGACCGAGAAGGCAATCCGCAAGATGTTCAAGGAAGCGGAAGAGAAGAAGGCGATTCTATTCCTGGACGAGGCGGACAGCATGATTCGCGACCGCAGCGGAGCCGCCCGCAACTGGGAGGTGACGCAGGTGAACGAGATGCTCACGCAGATGGAGAACTTCAAGGGGATCTTCATCGCGGCGACGAACTTTGAGGGGGAACTCGATACGGCGTCCCGCAGGCGCTTTGCGCTGAAGGTGAAGTTCGGCTACCTGAAGCCCGAAGGCATCGAGGCCCTGTGGAAGGGATTCTTCCCGAAGGTCGAAATGCCCGAGGCGGCGCGTGGCCTGCGCATGCTCACTCCGGGCGACTTCAACGCTGCATACGCATCGCTCCGTTTTTACGACGAGAGCGAACTCACCGCGGAAGCAGTCCTCAATGCGCTCAAGTCGGAGCTTGCCTACAAGGATAGCCGCGAAGGACGCACGATGGGGCTGTAGTTAATCGGTGCAAAAAAAACGACTGTATTTGTCGCAAAAGAGAACTATTTTTCCCTAAATAGTTCTTTTTGTTTATATTTAGGGAGAGTATATCCAGGAGGCATTATGGCGGAGATGACCCGCGGCGAAAGAACTGTGCAGCTTTTTGCGAAGGTGATTTCGAACCCCGACAAGAAATTCACCGTGAGCGACCTGATGGCATCCTTCAACATTCCCGACGAGGAAAGGCGCAACGTGCAGCGCGACATGCGTTTTTTGTCGGAGATGGATGGCGGCCGCTACATCGCCTGCGAAACCGAGGGCCGCACGGCGGTCTACCGTTCTGCGCTCCACAACGCGGAACGCCTGCTGTTCCCGAACTTTGAGAACACCATGCTGCATTTCATATTCCTGAAGCGCATCGCGAATATATACCCTGCGACAAGCGAAATCATCACGCAGCTCCTGGAACGTATCGAGAAAAGCCTGCCTACCCGCGAGCAGAAATCGCTCCGGCAGCTCGGTGACGACCTGAATACGAAAATACTTTTCATGGGGACTCCGCCCGATATCGAGGAGGATGCGAGCGAAAAGATCCGCACCATCTTGCAGGCGATTCACGACCACCGCAAAATTGACGTGGTCTACCGCGATGGCGGCGATTCCGAGAAGCAGTCGACGCGCATCCCGCTGATGGTCATTATTTACGAGGACGAACTCTATGTGGGTTGCCAGTCCGAAAAGCATGCGGGCGACACGTATACGCTCAAGTTCAGGCGCATGAAGAGCGTGAAACTCTCGAAGCAGACGTTTGTCGAAGACCCGAAGATTGTGGACAAGTTGCGCCGGCAGGTGACATCGGGCGCGGCGTTTTTGAGCGGGCAGGAACCGAAACTCCAAGATATCGAAATCGAGTTCGAGAGCCGGGCTCGCCTCTACCTAGAAGAAAACCCGTTCAACCGCTCCATGAAAATCGGCAAGACGAAGGACGGGAAAATCAACGTGAGGCTCAAGGCCGAGGTAAACCAGCTCCTGTTCAACTGGGTCGTGTCTTTCTCGAACGTGGCGCACGTAAAAAAGCCTGCCGCATTGCGCAGCAGACTCAAGGAATTCGCGGAATACCTGACGGAAACCTACGGCTAGGGCAATACAAATATTTTAGCCGAGGAGGTTTGCATGAAAGAAATTATTCCTTTCAATCTTCAGCACTTGAAGCTGGTTGTTCACGAGTGTATCGAAGAAAAGGGCCCGAATTGCGACCTGAACTTTATAAATGTCTCGTACCTTGAGGATCTGAGCGGCGTTTTCTCGTATCCGAACCACAGGTTCAACGGGGATATTTCCAGGTGGAACGTCTCGCACGTGACGAACATGTCGAACTTGTTCTACGGTTCCGACTTTAACGGCGATATAAGCAAGTGGGACGTCTCGAATGTGGAGGACATGTCGGGCATGTTTGCCAGGTCCCGCTTTGAAGGCGATATTGCGTGCTGGGACGTTTCACATGTAGAAAGCATGTCCTCGATGTTTGCCGATTCCGTCTTTAACGGTGACATTTCGCAATGGGATGTGTCCAGTGTTTATAACATGTCGGTAATGTTCAGTGGTTCCAGGTTCAATGGCGATATAAGCAAGTGGAATGTGTCGAAGGTGAAGGACATGTATTCGATGTTCGCCTGTTCGCAGTTCAATGGCGACATCAGCCGCTGGGACGTGTCCGCCGTAACCCTCATGGCGCAGATGTTTGAATGCTCGGAATTCAACGGCGACATTTCGGGCTGGAAGATTGCTAAAGGCGCTGCATTGGACCACATGTTCGCACAATCCATGTTCCGTGGCGACATAAGTGGGTGGGGCCTTTCGGAGGCGAACTCCGTGATAGGAATGTTCGACGGCTCCGTCCTGGATTTGGCGGAGGAACGGCCCGAGTGGTACGAGAAACTTGATGGATCAAGGAGAGCCGCTGAGGTGGCGAATAACACAAAAATGGACCCGGACTTAAAAGAAAAACTTGACAAGTGCTTTTTTGGCGAGTAAAAGGAATAAACATGCCCAAACTTTTCACTAAATCTGCTTTTAACCATGCCGTAGAATGCCCGATGCGCGCATATTATTACCGTAACAGCAAGGATTATGCCTACCATTATGAAGGGCCGGATGGCATTGCCGAAGTCGGTGATCAGTTCGGCGCTCTTGCCTGTATTTACGAGGGCGTCCCTAGCGAGAATATCATTCAAAGGGGAGGGGCAAATCCGATTGAGGCGCAGGCGAAGTCGATTGCGGATACGCTTGAGCTTTTGAAGAAAGAAAATGTAGATATCGGTGAAGCGGCCTTTGCGACAGATAAGTTCCTTGTCTATGTGGACATCCTTCACAAGCGAGGCGACAAACTTAAAATAATTGAAGTCAAGTCCAAGTGCATTGGTGCAGATGAATCGCCATTTGGCAAAAATGGAAATATTCCTTCTGATTATCTTAAGAAAATTTTGGATGTGACCTTCCAGAAATATGTAATTCAGCAATTTATCAAGACTCATAGTGAATTCTCGCATCTCAAAGTGAGTGCCAGTCTGATGCTTGCAAATTCCGATGCTGTGAGCGACGTTGATTCACTAAGCTCCCTTTTGCAAATAAAATTCCTTGAAGGCGGTCATCGCGAAATAGAATGCGCTCCTGATATTCGCGAAAAATTGAAGGGAAAAGCACGTATTAACCGTATTATTGATGTCGATGAAGTCAGCGACAAGATTATCGCGGATGAAATCCCGAACATTGCAAAAAAATATTTTGACGGCTGTTTTGTAAAATTCGTTGAAAAAGTTGCGGATATGTATGTCAACAACCGCAAGGATTATTGCAATTGCCGCTTTAGTGATAAATGCTTCAAGTGCCCGTTCTATGTCAAGTATGAAAAGAGAGATGACGGAACCATAGCAAAATGCAAAGAAGATGAACAAAAGCAGAATGGCCGTGCCGAATGTTTCCAGAACCTGTTTGGGGTTGATATAGCCGGGAAGGCTCTAATTAATGAAACTAAAGGCGGAATCGGAAATGGCGGCTTGCCCACAAGTCTTAAGAATGGCGCTTGGCTTGAAAAAAAGAAATTCCTTCTGTCCGATATTGACGAAAACGAATACGTTCCTGCCGCAAATGCGACGCCCGAGGCCTTCCAAAAACGCACTGAATTATCGGATGATGACCTCCGCTACTTGCATGTGCACAGCACAAAGACGGGGTGTAACGAACCGACATTCCTGAAAGAGGCCGCAAAGAAAATCAAGTGGAAGTATCCGCTCCATTTTATTGATTTCGAAACATACTTGGGTGCTGTTCCGCTATTCAAGGGAAATCATCCCAATGAAGAAATTGCCTACCAGTTCTCGCACCATATCGCTTATGAAGATGGTACTTATAAGCATGCTGGGGAATATATTTCGCTTGAGCCTGGTAAATTCCCGAATTTTGAATTCATTCGTGAATTGAAACGTCAATTGGAAAAAGACGATGGCGATATTTTCCGCTATGCTGATCACGAAAATAACATTCTCAATGCAATTCGATTGCAGCTGATGGATTCGAATGAATCGGACAAAGAGGAACTGATACGGTTTATTGAGGGCATTTCACACCCGCCAAAAAATAGTGAGCACCCTTACGTACCAACGCGTCGGGATATGATAGACCTTAAGGTGCTTACCCAGAAATATTTTTATCATCCGAGCATGGGTTCATCAAATTCTATTAAGCAAGTGATGCCTGCTATTCTGCATAGCGATCCGTTTTTCCGTGAAAAGTACGGCGACGACATGGATCCCTATCACAATTTGCCTTCTCTAGAGGAATTTGCTGCCGGAGTTAACAAGGACGAATTCCCTGCCGACTTTGACGATTCGGATGTCTGGAATGCCGATAAGCAAATCAATAAAGGTGGAATTAGCAAGCTGGACTATGTGCTGCTGCAGGCGGGTCGCTTTAACAAGCTGCACACGGAAGCCATTCGCAGGGCGTCTCTTGAATACTGCAAACTGGACACGCTATCCATGGTCCGCATTTGGGAATATTTTAGGATTTCGACGAAGTAAAGCTGTTTTATTTTTTCGCTTCTTTTCGAAGTTCTTGCAGCCTTTTCTTGATTTTGGCTGCCTTGGGATGATTATTCTCCATAATATTCAAGATACGCAACTTTTTTCCAATGAGATTCTTTTCGATAGACAACAGTTTTTTCGTTGATTCTTCCGATTTTGTTTTATAGCCAGTATAGAAGAATTCAACTACCAATTTATCAATAAAATCATTGGTTTTGTCCTTGTCATATTGATCTTTTGCGATAACGCTGGACAAACTTTTTCGCAAAGTGGAAAGGAATCCATTCTCGACTCTCTTTTTTGTATGCTTGTCATTGACATGCCAGTTGAGCCGTTGTCTGAGGGATGTTCTAGCAATACCGACATATATACAATATAAATCGTCCTCTTTTTCTATATCATCTTTGACATTAGAAAAAGTCTCGCCTAATCCTTTTAGCAAATCATTCAATTCGCTCTTCTTAGCCCACCATTTGTAATATCCGGGTCGAGTTTCAATTTCAAGCAATTTAGGGGACCTACCTTGCTCCGTGGGTCTTAATTCTTTTGCCTTGATTTTCATATCATTTTCCTCCATTACGATACTCTTTTATGGGCTTATCCAAGTAGATTCCCCCACTATAGCATTTATACACACTGCAATTCAAATGTTCGCACAGGTTTTCATAATATTTTTTGCCGCCAAAAATTACAAAGTGCTCTTTTCTTAAATCGAATTTCTTTTTCAACGAATCAAGAACTTTGTCAGCCCATTTTTTTCGTTCTGATGCAGTTTTATTGCCGAGATAGCAATCGTAGTAGCAAATCCCTTTTTTTCTGTCCAATAAATGATGCTTAGCAGAAAGAATTAGCCAATCCTTGCAATGAGATTGTGCATATTCTTTTGATTGTCGAAAAATATTCCCTGCGTACAAATCTTCTGCAGCAAACTTTTTGCCCTTATCTTCAACAGCTTTTTTATTTTTTCTCTTGCTGCAGGCAATAAGTCCTATACTTTTTTTCATATTTAGCACCTCATTGATAAATCCTTGCCTATTGACAAGTGATTGCATTAGTAAAATATATCTTTTCATCCTTCTGTCAATACCTCTCTACTTTTTTATTCAAATATTTTTCACTTCAGTCAGCATTTGTCGCATACGGTGTGTATATTATAACCGTAAAAATGCAACAAGGAGCGACGTTATGCATAGCGATGGAATATTCTTCTGGTCTGAGGATGTGCAGGCCACGTGTTCCGAATGCGGGAAGGAATCAACGTTCAACGTGGATTTCGAGGACGCTTCGGGGGATGAACGCCTGAACTTCTTCAAAATTCGCACTTCGATTGCGGCAGAGGAAACCTGCCCGCATTGCGGGAACATCATTCAGTTCGACATCAGGTACTGGCAGCGGGAATTCTACGGCAAAAAGCCTGACGGCAGGCAGTTCTGCCGCGGCATTACCTTGTGGAAGACGGACTATACCGCGGGGGGATCCACAGACGCTCCGTTCAGGGAGTTTGAGGCGACGGCGGTAGACCACCTGGAAGAACTGCGGTTGAACTTCGCGGATGCCTTTGAACTCATCGACAACTTGCGCAAGGTCACCCAGGACGACGGCTTCGTTTCTGTCAGGAATGCCCTGAAGGAGAAGGAGGCGGTTTACGCGAAGATGCGCAAGGCGACAAAGGCCGATAAGGCCGCTCGCGACCAGTTCGAAATCGAGGCCATTGATTCGGTAATCCCCGAACTCAAGCGGCTCATTGACGCACACGAAGACGTTTTGAAAAAGTGTAGGTGATTATGGAAGACTACTATGTTGCGACAAGCAAAGAAGACCTGATGGAACTTCGGGATTTGCTGAAGAGGCTTATTAGAGAAGAGAAAACGAAGCCGAAATCAAGAAGCCAGGACCTGTTTGGAAGTTTTGATGATAACGAGTTCGAACTTTATGATGTTCAGAGAGACTTGAGAAAATATATTGATACCGTTGTAGCGAAGGACCGTCAACACCTTGAGCAGTTGATTGCGGAGACTATCGAGAAAGAAGGCCCCGAATGCGATCTGAATTTCATAGATGTGTCTAACATAACGGACATGAGTGGACTGTTTATGGATTCCGAATTTAGCGGGGATATCTGCCTATGGGATGTCTCGCATGTAACGAATATGAACAGTATGTTCCGCAATTCCAAGTTCATTAGCGGTATATACAAGTGGGATGTCTCTAATGTGGAAGACATGGGCGAAATGTTTGCGGAATCGCCATTTGATGGCTACATTGGCGCTTGGAAACCAACTAAAGTAAAGAACATGCGGCGGATGTTCTATAAGTCCTCATTTAACGGAGGTGTTTATGGCTGGCATGTTAATAATGTGGAGAATATGGAAGAGATGTTCGCCGAGTCGCGCTTTTTTGGTGACGTCAGCCATTGGGAAGTTTCTGACGAGTGCAACATAAATGGCATTTTTAGCGGCACGCGGCTAGAAGCGGTGTGGAATACGGATTCCGAGCAAAACGAGTTTATCCGGAACCTAGCTGAAAAGGTGAAAAAATGGCTGGACAAGGTCTATCGGGAACGGGCCGAGCGGTTCATACAAGAATGCCCGCTTTTATAAGCGGGCATCTTTGTTGTGTGAGGTGTGCTATGCAACTCGCGTGACGCCGGGGCCGGTTATCGTGCTGTGGCCCTTCTGGCTGGTACTGCGTTCCAGCATGATTTTCTGGCTGATGCTGTTCACCACCGATTCCACGTGGGTGATGATTCCGAGCATCTTTCCTTCGCGCTGCTGGCAGCGGAGGCAGTTCATGACGTCTTCTAGGGTCGCGTCGTCCAGGGTGCCGAAACCCTCGTCCATGAAGAGCGATTCCACGCGCACGTTGCGGCTTGCGAAGTCGGCAATCCCGAGGGCGAGCGAGAGGCTCACCAGGAACTTTTCGCCTCCGGAGAGGTTCGAGATACGGCGGTCGTTGCCGAATTCAGAATCGGCCACCTTGAAACCGAGGTTCCCTTCGGCGACAAGCCTGAAGCGGTCCTTGACAATCGCCAGGTGCTTGTTGGCAAGCTTCAGGAGCGACTTGAAGGTAAGCCCCTGCACGAAGGTGGCGAAGTCGCTGCCGTCCATTACACCGAACCATTCGCCCATCGCCTCCCAGCGAGAAAGTTCCGCCTTCTTCGCGTCGAGATCCTTCTGCAGAATCTGCAACTGGGCGACGTTTTCTGTATAGGCTTTCACGCGGGCGCGTGCCGCACCCGATGAGCCTTGCAGTTCGCCGAGTTCCTTTTCGACGGCGGCCTTCCCATCGGTAAGGGCCTGCAGGGGCGTCTCGTCGGAGCGTTCCGCCTTCAGTTTTTCGAGGGCCTCGGTTGCCGCCTGCTTCTTGCCGGTTGCGGTAGCGATGGCGCCGTCGATACGCTTCTTTTCGTTCTGCAACTTCGTGAATTCGGCTTCTTGCAGCAATGCGGCCTGGAAGGCGGCTTCGTCGGCGAAACCCTTCGCGGCGATTGCGTTCACGAATTTTTCGCTTGCGGTCTTGATATCGCCCGCGGTCTTTTCGAGGGAACCCTTGAGCGCCGTGATTTGCGTATTGAGTTCATTGTGCCTGTTTTCGATATTGCGGAACGCCTTGTCGGCAGCGTCGTACTTGTTGGCGGCTGCGGTCTTGCTGGCAGTCGCTTCCTTCGCGACGGCTTCCACGTCCTTGTCGCCGAACTTCTCGCTGCGGGAACTGCGGAGTTCATCCAGCTTGCGGGAGACATCATTGAGGTTTGCGGTTTCCTTTTCGAGATGGTCCTGTTCATGCTGGACCTTCTTGCCGTACAGTTCCACGTTGTTGCGGGCGATGGCAAGATCATTCGAAAGTTTATCAAACTTGGTCTTGTTTGCGGTGAACTGCTGCAGGCGCAATTTCAGGTCGGCAAGGGTGCTGTCCGCGTTTGCAAGGTCAAATTCAGCCCAGGGCTTCCAGAGTTCCGCCACCTTTTCGCTCGCCTCGTTTTTCTGGCTGTTCAGCGATTCGATGTTTTCGCTTGCCGCATTCCCGGCGGTCAACGCGCGGCTCTTGGCATTTTCGTACTGCCCGAGTTTCGCATCTGCGTCCTGCAACTTCGTGTTCAGTTCGCGAATCTTTTCGGCGGTGCTTGTCACGCTGGATTCATCGGCGACCGTTCCGTTCGAGTGTCCGCAGGCGGGATGTTCCGTAGAGCCGCAGACCGGGCACGCCTTGCCCTCTTCCAGGTGGTTCTGGATGACGTTGGCGAGCGCGAGCACGTCGTTCCGGAAAAGTTCGTTCTGCTGCTCGAGAAGTTCCTGCTTGAGCGCGTTTGCGTCATTGAGACCTTCTTCTGCCTTTTTCAAGTCATCTGCGAACGCCTTTTTCGCCTTCTCTTCGTCGGCGATTTTCTTGTCGAACCCGCGGATGCTTGCGACAAGCGTTTCGCTCTGCGGGATAATTCCTGCAAGTTCCGCGTCCTTCGCGTTCGCTTCCTGGGTCTGTGCGAGGGATTCGACCTGCGGTTCGAGCGACTTGATGGTATCCTGTGCCTTTTTCAGTTCCGCTTCTGCCTCGGAGAGAGACTGTGCGGCGGTGGCCTTGCGGTTTTCGGCTTCGGCCTTCACGCTTGTCGCGTTTTTCAAGTCCTGGTCGAGCTTGCGGATTTCGTTCCAGAGCGCTTCGTTTTCGGCGATAAACTGCTCGGTGGCCGTCTTCTCCTTTTCGGCGATGGCCTTGTTATCGCCCGCGGATTTTAGGTCGCTTGCCACCTGCGGGAGCTGCTTCTGGAAATTTTCGAGTTTCGCCTTGTCGTCTGCCTCGTGCTTGCGGAATCCCTGCAGTTCCGTATGCAGCGTCGCGCATTCGCGGGCCTTCTCGGCATCTGCGAGCCGCTTCTCGTTGCCGGCGAATTCGCTCTTGTCCTTGTTCGCTTTTGCAAGTTCGGTTTCTGCGCTTTCCAGGCTGCGGGTGCTTTCGTTCATCGAGTTGCGCCAGGCGATACGGGCTTCGAGATCCTTCTTCTTGTCCGTGAGGGCCTTTTCCTTGTTCGCGACTTCTGCAAGCAGGGCTTTGTCCTTCTCGATGTCCTCGGCCTTGGGCATGGTGTTGTTCAACGCATCGAATGCCGCCTGCGAAGTCTCCTTTGCCGCTTTCGCCTCGCGCCTGTGGTCACCCACCTTCTTTCCGATGCGGCGGTACTTTTCGGTGCCGTTCAGTTTTTCGAGGATGTCGGCGCGTTCCTTCTCTTCGCTGGTGAGGAACTTGCTGAATTCGCCCTGCGCGAGCATGATGGAACGGCAGAACTGCGAGTAGTCCAGCTGGATGATTTCGGCATTCGCCCTGGCCAGTTCGCTGTTCCTGCCGGTATTGCCCGCAAAGATCGGGTCTTGCGGATTCTCGATGCGCCAGATTTTGCCCTGCGCGTTTTGCAGGTTGCCATCGGCCTTGTCGCGGGCGCGGCGCTGGTTCCATTCCGATACATAGGTGCCCTTGCGGCAGCGGTACGTGACGCGGGCGAAACAGGTGCCCTTGTCCGATGTCATGACGGCGTTACCGTCGTTGCCGTTGTAGATTACTCCCTGGCGCGGGGTGGCGCCGTAGAGGGCGAGCGTGATGGCGTCAAGAATGCTCGTCTTGCCCATGCCCGTCTTTCCGCTGATGACGAAAAGGCTATGGTCCAGTTCGCTGTAGGAGGGGTCGGTAAAGTCGATGCACCACTTGCCGGCGAGACTGTTGATATTTTCGAATTCGACTTTCAGAATCTTCATGTATTAGGCCTCCTCGCTGCCGGTTTCGTTGTTGACTTCTTCGACTACCTGCCTGAAAAGCGGGAGGTAATCATCGAGGGTCTTCTGGATGCATTCGTCCATTTCGGGCGCACCCATCCTGCTCATTACGAGACGCTTGAAAACTTCCTCGTCGGTAAGGACGTCTACCGATTCGAGCGTATCGTCCGAGAAGGCGTCCGCCGCAAGGGTGTCGGCGCGTTTCACCTTCTTGCTCACGACCTCGAACGGGGCGCCTTCCAGCACGGATTCGAGCGCCTCGTTGATGCTCACGCCCGGAGCGTAGTCGTACACGACTTCCACCTTCAGGGGCTTTTCTGCGGGCGCATTTTTCAGCTGGTTCAGCTGCATGACGATATCCGCGACAGAGCCCGATACGCGCAGGAACTTGAAGTATTGCGGGGTCTCGATTTTCTGCACGTTGGGCGCTTCGCCCTTCTGCAGGTCGATTGCCAGGATATGGTGCGGGATGCTTGCCTCGTCAAACCCGAGCACGAACGGCGAGCCCGAGTACCGCACCTTCGGGTTGCGCGCCACCATGGTGGTGTAGTGGATATGCCCGAGGGCCACGTAGTCGAGGCCTTCCGGGAAAACGGAGACGGGGATAGTCCCGAGGTTACCGACGATATCGCGCATGCCGTGTTCCTTCGCGTCCCTGCCCTCGTCGTTTTCGGGGCGGCCTTCCAGCCTGGAGGCGTACAGGTGGCCCGTTGCCACGATGGGGATGTCGCGGCCGGCGCGCAATTTTTCGGCGGCCTCGTAAACGGCGCTGTAGAGCCCGCTGTATGTACTCTGGGCGAAATCCACCGCGTCTTCGGGCTTGAAACGGCGCAGTTCCGTTTCGCGTACATACGGGACTGCGGCGCTGATGCCCACGACGTTCCCGCTGGCATCCGTCAGTTCCTTCACGAGTTCTTCTACGGGGCGTTCCCCGAGGGAACCCACCATCTGGATATTGAGGGCTTCGAGCAGGTCGCGCGGGGCGTCGAGCAGTGCGCCCGAGTCGTGGTTCCCGCCGATGAGGACGATGTTCTTGCAGTTTGTTTCGAGCAGGGAGGCGAGGAACCGGAAATATTGCCTGCGCGCCTCGATGGGCGGGTTGGTGGTATCGAAGATGTCGCCTGCGATTACGAGGCACTGCGCCCCGAGTTCCACGATGCGTTCCCTGAGCCAGGCGAGGAACTGCTCGGTTTCTTTTTGGCGGTCGATGTCGTGCATCGAGTTGCCCAAATGCCAGTCGGCGGTGTGTATGAACTTCATGTTCTTCCTTTCCGGCACGGAGCCGGAGTTCTTTATCGCTTCAAATATAGTATCGCCAGAATGGCATAAAATGTCAAATAGGACTTGAAAAAAAATTTCCCCCGAAAAAGTCCACATTTGACAATCCCCAGTTGTTAGGGTATATTTATAATCAGGCCATGTAAAATAACATGGCGCAAGAAAGGGATTGGTTTATGAAAAAAAGGAATTTTGGAGTATCCGGTGCGGCTCTGGCGATGGCGGCGTTTGTCGCGGGCCTCGCGGGTATCGTTTCTCCCGCACATGCACAAACTAAGGTCGTTGTCGACCCTGGCAAAAAATACCAGGTTTTCGAGGGCTGGGGCACGAGTCTCTGCTGGTGGGCCGTAAAGGCGGGCGCCTGGAGCGAGGCTAACCGCAGCAAGCTTTTGGGTGCGATTGCCGACCCCGATACGGGCTTGGGCTATACGATTTTCCGCTACAATATCGGTGGCGGCGACCAGCCGGGCCATAATCACCTCACGAAGGGCGACGGCGGCGCGAACGTTCCTGGCTACAAGCCTACCGAAAAGGGAAGCTACGACTGGACGGCGGACCCTTACCAGCGCACGATTGCGATTGAACTTTCCAAGCGCGTGAAAAGCCCGATATTCGAGGCGTTCAGCAATTCGCCCCCGTGGTGGATGACCAAGAGCGGCTGCGTCTCGGGCTCTAGCGACGGCAGCGACAACCTCAAGGAAGACTATTTCGACGACTTCGCGGACTACCTCTCCGAAGTGGCGCTGCACTTCAAGAAGGAATGGGGAATCACGTTCCGCACGGTGGAACCGTTCAACGAGCCGAGTGCCGGCTGGTGGAAGGCGAACGGCGGTCAGGAAGGTTGCGGCTTCAAGAACAACCAGACGAAGATGATTGTGGAACTCGGCAAGGCGCTTCAGAAGAAGGGCCTGTTCCCCGAGACTTCGGTGAGTGCTGCCGACGAGACGAACATCGGCGATGCCCTGAACCAGTTCAACAAGTACAGCGGCGAAGCGCTTTCTTACATGTTCCAGGTGAACACGCACAGCTATTCCGGCGGCGATAACCGCGCCAAACTTTTCAATGCGGCGTTCGCGAAAGACAAGAAGGTGTGGCAGTCCGAGACGGGCCCGCTTCACAAGAGCGGCGACGAGAACATTGCGCTCTGGATGGCGGGCGTGATTCTTGCAGACCTGCGCGACATGAAGGCGAGCGCCTGGGTGGATTGGCAGATTGGCGACCCGGCCGAGAACTGGCGTAGCCTCGCGCTGAACCACAGCAAGCAGACTTTCAGCCCGAATGCACGTTACTACATGCACGCCGCATTCAGCCGTTACATTCGTCCGGGTTCGCGCATTATCGATAGCGACAACGGCAACACGCTCGCGGCGCTCTCGCCCGAGGGAGCGCTGGTGCTTATCGTGCGCAATAGCGGTTCTAGCGACGTGAAGTACAGCTTCGACCTGGGCGAGTTCGTGAAGATTGGCACGAGCGCGAAGGTGGTGCGATTTGAATTGCCGGGCAGCCTCACCAAGCAATCCGATATCGTGGTTTCGGGCAAGGCGCTTTCGATGACCGCGAAGTCCAACACGATTACCACGATGGTGATCGAAGGCGCCGAAGGTGGCGCATGCAAGCCGGATTCCATCATCCCGTATTCGAAAATCAACAATAACGAGGGCTGGTCCACCGCGACCGAAATCTCGCTTTCCAAGGGGGACTCGCTCTCGATTGGCCCGCACCCGTGGGAAGGCGGACGCTGGGTGTGGAGTGGCCCGAACAACTTTACCTCCACGAACCGTGAAATCCACATCAGCAAGATGGACGGCACCATGAGCGGCTACTACAAGGCGGTGCACACGAACGCATCGGGCTGCGAAGGCTCCGTGACCTTCAAGGTGGTGGTGGACGATCCGGCTCACCCCTTCGTGGAACCCGATACGAGCGTGAACGACACCAGCGTTACGGACACGTCGTCGCACGATTCCACGACTGCAATCGGATTGCGCGGCCTTGCGGGCGGGGCGCCTGCATGCCCGTTGCTCGGTGCCGGCGCTACGGTGCAGGTCTTTGACGTGCAGGGGCATTTCATTGGCAGTATGCGCGAGGAAAGGGTACGCGCGCTGAATGCGGGCGTGTACCTGCTCCGTGCCGGCAAGTCCGTGCGCAAGATCCGCGTGGAATAGCGGTATATACAGGCAACGGCAACCCCGTTGCCCGCGACAAACACTTGCCTTCCCGCATCTTCTAGTAACTAATAACTAACAACCAATGACTAATGACTAATAACTAATTACTATACTTTAGCGCATGTTTTTGGAGAACACTGCGCAAAGGGTTGTATTTGGGCTGATTGCGATTCTGCTTGCCGTCACTACGGGCAAGGACTGGCTCGACTTCTACGGTTGCGGCGCAGTGAACCAGTGCCTTGTCGATGCGGGCTCGCTCCAGCTGCTCACCAAGTTCTCGATGTCGTTCCTCCTTACGGTGATGGCGTTCCTCGTTTCGCGCGACTCGTTTTCCAAGCTCGATGCAAAGACGCTCCGCATGGCCTTTATCTTCTCGCTTCTCGCCGATTTCAGTTTCAGCATGGTCAAGTTCTTTGCACCGGACGAGCGCGCTCTCAGTAACATCCTCGGGATTGCGTTCTTCATCATGTTCCAGGTGGTGCTTATTCACAGGCATACGCGCAAGTCGGAAACAGATACAAAGCCCGGTAAGGTACACAAGTTCCTGCTGATTCCGGTGGCGGCCTTTACGGGAGCGCTTTTTGGTGGCAAAATCGTTGAGCCTACGCTCGACAACATTACGCTCGTGATTGTCGTCGTGTACGGCATCTTTGTCATCACGTCGCTAATCGTGGGTTTCCTTGCCCCGCGCAACGGTTACTTCCCGGCGGTAAACGCGCAGCTCATCCGCTGGGGCATGGTCACGTTCTTCTTCGGGGATGTCCTCGTGGGCCTCGCGCTGATTACGGGCGAAGACCACAGCGCCCTGCAGGCGGTTGCGGAAATTGCGAACAACTTTGTATGGTGGGTGTACGTTCCGGCCCAGCTCATGCTGATTCTGGGTACAAAAAAAGGCATCCGCCACGGTGGAACACTCGAAACTACTATTTCTGAAAGATAGCAGTGCCTTGGTGCTTCGTTTTTCACGTCGATGCGCGCCTAAACTAGACCACAAGAGCCACGAGCTGTTTATATCTTGTTAGATCGGGCGTTAATCCGTGCGATGCCTATGTTTTTAATATACCTTAATTTAGGGGCAGATGCAATAGGCTAATAGCCATATTTTGCATTTTGTTTGTCATGAAATTGTAAAAAGACTAATAACTGCTGACTTCCTGCCCTTCTTCGAGGAGTGCGGACATTTCCTTCATGGCGTTGTTCAGTTCGTCGCGTTCGACCTTTATCTCGTGGAGCATCTTGCGGTGCGCGAACAGCTGCTCGCACATTTCGAGAGCGAGCAGTGCCATGCGCTTGCCGGTTTCGAGGTTGTAACGCTCGTAACTGCTATACCGTTCGTCGATATAGTCAACGATTTCCTTGATATCCCCGTCGGGAAGGTCGGTCTTTATCGTCAGCCGTTCGCTTCCGACGTTTACGGTTACGGACCTGTGTGTATTGACTTCTACCATTATTTCATTCCTACGCCGAATGGATCGTCATCCATCAGCCATTTTAGCCGAAAAAACCGGGTTGCGAGCCTCCTGCGCTCGCGAAAAGGTCCGGTTCCTTCTCATTTGCGGGGTGTACTTCTATAATATCTTCTTCATCTTCTGCGGGAACGATATGCGATTCGGGCTCCGCAACCTGTTCGGGTTCTGCGACCGGTTCAGGTTCGGGCTGAGCAACTTCTTCTGCCGCGGGTTCCGCGACCTGCTCGGGGGCGGCCGGTTCGGGCTGTGCGGCGGGCTGCTCGTTGAATGCCACGTCCACGGGAATCTCGGTGCCGAGTTCGTTCTCGATGGTCGATACCATCTGCTTGAAGCGTTCCTGTGCCTCGCGGATTTCTTCGCCCTGCGCCTGGATGGTCTCGTTCAGGCTCGCCTTCTCGGTGTTGAGCACGTCAATCGCGTTGTCCTTCTCGGCGATGGCGTTGTCCCGTTCGGCAATCAGGTTGTCCTTCTCCGCGATGATGCGGTTCAGTTCCTCGATTTTCTGGTTCAGGATGCTCTCGTTCGCCTTGGATGCCATGCAGTCGTTCTGGAGGGCGTTCAGCTTCTCGTCCCTCTCGTTGATGCCGGCGTCGAGCCATGAAATCTTCTCGTTCGCGTTCTGCAGGTTGCCGTTCGTCTGGTCGAGCATGTTCTGCAGGTCGGTAATCTTGGCGTTCGCGCTGTCGAGTTCGCCACGGAGCCCGTCAATCTCGCCCTGTTTCTGGTTTATCGCCTCGTCCTGGGCGGCGGCCTGGTTGGCGCGGGCCTGGAGTGCTGCCTTGCAGTCGTTTATTTCGTTGTTGAGGCTCTCGAGGACCAGGTTCCTGTCCTGCATTTCGGCCTCTTTGGTTGCCAGGGTCTGCTTCAGGGTGGCGTTTTCTTGCCGCAGGTTGCGTACGGTTGTGAGGACGCCATCGACCTTTTGCGAGAGGAGATTGATGTTCTCTAGGTTCATTTATTGCTCCGTGATCAGGGGGTGTGAATCACCCATAAAAAGATATATAAAAAAATAAGCGGTAAAGTACGAAAAAAATCATAAAAATTATGGTAATGCGAGAAATGTCGGGGCGGAATAAATTTTACCTTGTAGGTCAGTGATTCCCGTTAGCGAACATATCGAGCGCAGGCTTGCCGAACTCCCCGCGTTGCCGGGCGTCTACATCATGCGTAACGCCCAGGGGAAGATTATCTACATCGGCAAGGCGAAGGTGCTCAAGAACCGCGTGAGGAGCTACTTCGACGGGAGCGAGCATAACGGCCACCGGGCCGCGACGCTCATGCTGCCCTATATACGCGACATCGAGTGGATTATTACCGAGAGCGAGTCCGAGGCGCTAATCCTGGAGGCGAACCTCATCCGCAAGCACACGCCCAAGTACAACGTGCTGCTGAAGGACGACAAGCATTTTCCCTACCTCGCGTTCTCGGTGAACGAGCCGTTCCCGAGGCTGTTCCTTTCCCGCGCGGTGCGCAAGGACGGCTGCCAGTACTACGGGCCCTACATGAATTCCCGCATGATAGGCCAGCTGCAGGACATTGCCGCCCGCCTGTTCAAGATTCGCGAGTGCAAGTTGAAGCTCCCGCTGGCAAAGCCCGCGAGGCCCTGCCTCAACTACCACATAGGGCGGTGTGGCGCCCCGTGCGCGGGGCTCGTGACGCAGGAGGAATACCACCAGGCGGTTCTCCAGACGCAGATGCTGTTGAACGGGAAACGCGACGACCTGATTGCCCAGTGGGAACGGGAAATGCAGGAGGCGAGCGACCGGCTGGATTTCGAGGCCGCGATGAAGAAGCGCGACGCCATCCAGGCCCTGAAGGCTACGGGCGTGCACCAGAAGACCGACGTGACGGATGCGCGCCTGTGCATGGACGTGCTGAGCCTCCGCCGGAACGGCACGATGGCGGCCGCAGTGATTTTCGAGTACAGGAACGGCGTGCTCTGCGGGCGCCGCCACTACCGCCTGGAATGCAAGCTGGAAGAGGACGAGACCGAGATTTTCCGGCAGATGCTATTGCAGTGGTACATGGACGTGGAGTTTATCCCGGGCGAAATCGCGACCGACGTTCCCCTCGGGGTGGGCGACGAGGGCGGCATTGCCGGAGACTCGCCGGATACGGAACCGCTCGCGCAGGCCCTTGCCGAGAAGGCGGGCCACAAGGTGGCAATCACGAACCCGCAACGTGGCGAGAAACTCGGGTTCCTGAAACTTGCGGGCGCGAACGCCGACATGATTCTGGTGGAGATGCGCGCCGAGGTGCAGAAGTACAGCGAAATCGACCAGAGCGTCTTTGAACTGCAGAAGGTGCTGGGCCTCAAGAAGACCCCCTTCCGTATCGAGTGCGTGGACATTTCGCACCTCTCGGGCACGAACACGGTGGCAAGTCTCGTCGCCTTCAAGAACGGCAAGCCCGACAAGAGCAACTACCGCAAGTTTATCATCAAGACGGTAACGGGTGTGGACGACTTCGCGAGCATGCGCGAGGTGATGACGCGACGCATCCGCAGGCTCGAAGACGAAGGTACGCCCATGCCCGACCTGTGGGTATGCGACGGCGGTAAGGGCCAGGTGGATGCCACCATGCAGATTCTGAAGGAACTCGGGCACGACAAGGACTTGCCGCTCATCGGGCTTGCGAAGCGCCTCGAAGAAATCGTGTTTCCCGACGACCGGAAGAGCATCGTGCTGCATCGCACGAGCCCCGCGTTGAAACTCCTGCAGAATGCCCGCGACGAGGCGCACCGCTTCGCCATCACGTACCAGCGGAGCAAGCGCAAGAAGGATTTGGAAGTGGAATGGCTCAAGATGCCCGGCGTGGGGCATGAGACCCGCGTGAAAATCCTTTCCCGCTACAAGAGTGCGGAGGCGTTCATGGCCGCGCCGCTCGAGGATATCGTTGACCTGCTGGGGAAGGTGCGCGGGAACAGCGTCCGCGAGCAGGTCGCAGAGTACTGTGCCAAGTTTATTGGACAACCGCTCGGCTCTGACGCAAATGAGGAACCGCCCGCGGACATGTAGACCCTCGGCGCAGTTTTTTCCCGGAACAATTTGCATGCAAAAAAAGGTCCGCTAAAAGCGGACCCTTAAACTGTCATCCCCGGCTTGACCGGGGATCTCCCTTACAGGTTTAGTTCTGCACGCAGCGCACGTTGTAGGCGCGTTCGTTACCGTCGCTTTTTTGTAGCTCGTGAAGGTCGCTATCGTTGTAGTTCTTGACGCGGAAGGAGTTGTTCTCACCCTCGGCCTGGATCCAGATGTAGCCCTGTTCGTTTTCCAGGCCGTACTCCGTAACTTTGCCGTCGGCAACCTTGAATCTTCCGCCCACGCTCCACCACTCGTGCGGAACTTCGCTATCGAGTGCGGTTACTTCGGCGACTGTCGGGAGGCGCCAGCCTTCGGGACAGGCTCGCTGGGCTGCGGCGTAGGTGTAGTAGCGCCCGTACTTGGCGCAGTAGTCTTCGCCACCCTCGGTAGAGCAGAAACTGTTGGCTGTTTCGAAGTTCAGGTTTTCCGCCATCCAGAGCTTGCCCGCGGCGTTCTGCAGCTTGTAGCTCTTGCCGTTGCGGTTATCCTTCAGCGTGTTCCCTTCCACGACCGGAGGGGGTGCCGCGGACGAGGAGGATTCGGTAATCACGATCTTGCCTTCGCTGGACTGGGGAGCAGCCGAGGAGGAGGACGCGTACTTGGCCTCGCAGCCTTCGGTCCAGCAGAACACTCCGCTACTGATATAGGTGCTGCCCTCGACGGTGCCGGAATCGGTAATCACCACCTGCTGGTGGACTACGGACGTATCCTGGGAATCGCCTTCCTTGCTTGCGCTCGATTTAGTCGAGGAAGCGCTGCTCGGTGCAGTGCCGGAGGAACTGTTGTCGACTGCCTTGTCGGAGGAGGACTCCGTTTCGTTATCGGCGACTGGCTGTAACGGACTGGTGCTCCCGTCGTCGGAACAGCCAGCAACTAAACAAAACACACCCAAAACGCCCATTTTTAAAATGATTCGTTTCATGCTCCAAATATACTTTACAATTCGGGGAGTTAACAGAAAAAAGTTTTTTACTATATTTTCTATCACTATGAGCAATGTTGAAATTTTCGACACCACGTTCGCCATGACCATCCTGGTCATCATGGCGGTTTGCATCCCGTCCATACTGCTCCTTGCCAACTGGTTCCTGCACCCGGGCAAGGTGAAGAACGTCCTCATCAAGGGTTCCGCCTACGAGTGCGGCCTTGCCCACGTTTCGGGCACGGCGAACGAGCGCTACCCCGTCAAATACTACATGGTAGCCATGCTTTTCCTCGTTTTTGACCTGGAAGTGGCGTTCCTCTACCCGTGGACGGTGCAGTTCCTCGCGGGCGGCTGGGAACTCCTGTTCGTGCTCCTCGGCTTCCTGTTCATCCTCGAAGCGGGCTACATCTACCTGTACAAGAAGGGCGTGCTCGACTGGACGAGCATCAAGGACTAAGGCCTTTCAAGCTATTCTATCTCAAAATAAAAAGCGCGGATTCCACCGGGAGTCCGCGTTTTTCTGTATACAGAAAGGCTCAAAATTCCCTTTTTACACCGTGATTTAAATCACCGGAAAATGCCGCGAGTAGTTCTAGAAAGCTTCTCTAAAGTAGAACGTCATGCCGAGGCTCTTGAAGTCCACCCACGAGAACTCGGCGCGGGCGTACAGGCGTTCGCTCTTGTTGAGCGCGAACTTGCCGCCGAACCCGACGGAACGGTGCCACTCGTTGCGCAGCAGCTGGCTGAAGTACGGCCCGACCTTGCCGCCTTCGAAGAAGATGTCGCCGGCGAGTCGCCAGAACAATGTCTTGCGGAGTTCCACCTGCATCATGAGCGCCTGGTTGTCGCGGAAGTACTTTGTCTCCACGCCGCGGAAACGCTTGATGCCGTCGGGGCCCGCCATGTACTCGAAGGGCACGTCGCCGTCGGAGCGCTGCCACATGAGGCCAACCGCCATGGAGGTGTTCCAGATGGTCTCGCCGTAGGTGCGCAGGTCTAGCTCCTGGTACGTGAAGCTGAAGTCGCCGAGAGCGTCGTTGTAGAACCGGTGTTCCCACTGCAGGTACATGCCGTGGCGCGCCCAGTTGGGGTTGTCGCGCGTGTCTACCGTGAGGTGGTACCCGAGGGCGGTGCGCCAGCCGTTCGGGTTTGCGGGGAGCGCGATTTCGCCATCGTATTCCCTGAACTCCATCGTGCTGTGGTTGATGTCGAGCACCATGCCGTAGCGGAAGAACTGGAGCGCAGGGGGGAGCCCGAGGTTCGATTCCACGAGGGCCATGAAGAAGAACGTCTCGCGGTCAAAGCTGATGTAGTCGTCCATGTCGACATCGTTGCCGATGCCGAAGAAATGCCCCACCCAGTTCTGGTACCGGAAGTCGAGCCAGCCCGAGATGCGGTCGTGCGCGAGGTAAAAATAGGGCGTGGCCGCGAACTGGAACTGTTTGCGGGTAGAACCGTAGGCGGCGATGTCTATCTCCTGCGAGTTGCCGCCCTTGAACGACGAGGGGATGAAGAAGTTCACCATCGCGCCGTACTGCAGTTCCGTCTCCTCGGTGTACCCGAGTACGGGCACGGCACTCCACCATTGGAAATGCGAGGTGTCCGCAGTGGCGGTGTCGGCCTGCACTGCCACGGAATCCGCAGGTGCCGCGCTATCCGTAGCGGAGAATGCGGGTAGGGCGAGCAGGAGGCCCGCGGCGGCTATGGTCTTGGCAAGTCGTCTCACATATTATAATGTAGTAATTAAGACCTTGTTTTCAAGGTTACTGCATAGTTATTTTGATGGTGTTGATGCTGGTCCAAGAACATTAGCATATAAAGTGGGAACATTAGAACATTTCCCGTGTTACCGATATTATAGTTCCCGAACTTGATGGCCGTATGCTTTATTAATTACTAAAGTATGTTTTTAATTGTCGGCTTAACCGCCGGCGGCTTTTTTGCATTTTAATATGGGAACGTCAGAATCGTTAAAGTACCTGATTTTTATATCATTCCATCTAGGGATATTAAGCCTTATCCCATAAAATTTGTTGTAACTACTAACTAATTTTTCTGACCAGGTTTCTGCTAGATAATTTGTTTCGTGGTATTTGTATATTGTTTGTTCTAGAGCGGATAAAAAGTCTTCTAGACATTCGAAGACAGGATATTCTGCTTTTTCAGAATACCATGTTGCGGGACGAATGTTGACAATGGTCTTATTTTTATATTGAACCTTAAGAGGAAATTTACTACTTGTACAACTGATTTCCCAAACCTTTTTAAGCCAAAAATCTTCAATGGTGACGACGCCGTTTTCCATTTTATATTTGATAAGAAGATATTGTGATTGTAACTTGTATGGCTTTTCAATGATGAGGTTTATAAAACTTCTAAAGGCAGCAATATCAAAATTAGGTGATCCCGTAAAAGATTTAATTTCGAGCCAATCTTCGGAAAGATTATTTGGATTAAGCCAAAAGTCAGGGGATTCCTGCTTTAGATTATGAATGTTGGGAATGCCTTTGCTGTCTAGCCATTTGGCTATCCATTCCTCCAAGATATTGCCAATAATATTATTTTGATCAACAGTTATGTTGAAATCTTTTAATGAGAACTGGACTGAACCGGATGCGCCATTGAATCCGAAGTCATTTTTCAATTGGTCAAATATTTCGTTTGCTTTGCTCATTGTATTACCTAATGCTTGAAATAAGGCGCTTGCAAACTGCTTTGATAACGGGAACAACAACAGTGTTGCCTAGTAGATCGAAACCGTTTTTTTCATTAATATCAAACTTGAAATTTTCTGGATAACCGAACAATCGTAGACCTTCGCGTAATGTAAATTTACGAAGTCCCCCGTCATCTACAACGTAAAGTTTTTGCATGTCCATGGCTACTAAGGTTGGGGCTATATCATTTGGATCTAGTATTTTGTTGATTTCAAAACTTAATTTGCCGGCAACAATATTGTAACCTTTAGGTAGACTAGTATCATACTCTCTATAGGATACTCCGTTCTCTACAATTTTCTTTTTAGGATGCTCGTAAACAATATACCCTTTTTTTACAAGGCCGTTTAAAAGAGATGTTAGTTTTTTGCTAGGGTAAAAACTAGCAATCATTTCCTCTGTCAAAGGCATTCCGTCCATCCAGTCAATGTTGTATATTTCTGCCCATTTCTTTTTCCTTCGTTCGGTTAGGATTTTGTCAAGAAGTTTTCTTTCCTCTTTGGTTGTTTTTCCCTTTATTTCTAAATCCCAACTATGGATGTTTGATTTTCCTCCTCTCTTGTCTTTTATAGATTTTCCATACAGTTCGTCTATACGGAATTTTGATAAAAGCAGGCGAATAAACTTACTATCTTCGGTGGGTTTCCCTTTTTCTAGAATATCTGATAATTTTTTCCTTTCTAAAGGAAAATCATCTAAAGAAATTTTCTTTGAGAATGTGCCAGTAATATAAATTCGCTTGCGTTCCTGTGGAACTCCGAAATTTTTAGAGTTTATTACTTTATATGAAACCTTGTATCCAATGTCCTCTAAATGCGATAAAATTACTTGAAGAGTGCGGCCTTTATCGTGATTGACTAAGCCCTCAACATTTTCAAGAATGAAGCCTTTTGGTTTTTTTGTTTTCAAAATCCGTTCTACGTCAAAAAAGAGCGTGCCTCGTGTGTCAGCAAAGCCTTCTCTTTTTCCGGCAGCCGAGAAAGCTTGGCAAGGAAAACCAGCACATAAAATGTCAAAATCGGGGATGTCTTTGGCGTCAACTTTGGTAATGTCACCAATGATTTTTTCATTAGGATGATTTTGTTTTAGTATTGAAATTGCGTGTGGCTTGATTTCTGAGGTAAAAACGCATTCTGACACAAAGCCACATTCATGGATGGCTGATTCTAATCCAGCTCGAATGCCACCGATGCCGGCAAATAAATCAATGAATTTGATTACATTGGTGTTTTTGCTGCTCTTTTTTTTAGTCATTTCTGCTCCGCATCAAGAGTGAACGAGCCACTCTCGTTGGAGCTTTAACCGCGACTTTTCAAAAGAACAACATACATGCACAATATCTAGCGCATATGGAATGTGCTAGACATACTACGCCCACATGATAAAGTGGGTGTTGCGAGTTGTTGTCTTATTCTATGTACCTGAAATTGTCGAGATTTCTAGCTAAGAACAAGAGTAAAACTCTAATTTGAGTTAACTCTTGTTCAGCATCATTCCAGTCTGTTTGAAAACAAAAAGGCGTGGAGTTGAATGCGCTTATCAGCTAGAGGCTCTCGACTGCCCGATACAAATATACACAAACAACTCACGCCCCATAAAGGCCGTAAAGTTAAAAGACAAATGAAATTTGCCTTCAACAAAAACGATACGGCAAAGAGATTTGCCGCAGACGTGAGCGTTCGTCCTATCCTCTATATCTGGAAATTGTCGAGATTTCTAGCTGAGAATAAGAGAAAACCCTATTTTGGAGAAAAATATACATAAATATTGGGGAGAATTGAAGACAATTTTCTTTTTTCCTGTTCCCCCGTTTACATTTTGTAAATGGAACGCGCCCCGCGCTAAGCGAGGTTTCGCTTTTTTTAATATATATTATGATGGGTTTGGTTCAGGGTGTTTGGTAAAGGAGCAAGAATGAAAGGTATCATTTATGCGGCCCTTACCTTTGGGCTGTGCACTGCGGTTGCTGCACAGGCGCCGCTCAATTACGATGTCGAGAACCGGGGCAAGGACCTGGGAGCTACGGCAGGCCAGTTAAAATCCAACAAGAAACTTCCCAACCCGTTCGAATTCCACGACGGCACGAAGGTCACCAAGTTCGATGACTGGAGCAAGCGCCGTAACGAGATCAAGGCGGATATCGAGAAGTACGAGATTGGCGACAAGCCGATTCCTTCCGACGTGAGCGCCACCTACAGCGGTGGCACCCTCACGGTCACTGTCAAGGAAGGCGGCAAGACGATGACGATTACGTCGAAGTTCAGCATTCCCTCCGGCAACGGGCCGCACCCGATTATCATCGGCATGAACAGTGGCACGGGTTCGCTTTCCTCTAGCCTGTTCAGCGGCTTTGTACAGGTGCCCTTCAGCCACGACCAGGTGGCGAAATATTCCATGAACGGCCAGAAGGACACGAACGTGGGCTTCTACAAGTTCTACGGCAACAAGAACCAGAACGGCGACTATTCCGCATGGTCTTGGGGTGTAAGCCGCCTGATTGACGGCCTTGCGCAGATTGCCGACCAGTACCACCTCGACATGAGCAAGATTGCTGTCACAGGCTGCTCCTATGCAGGCAAGATGGCGCTCTTCGCAGGCGCCTTCGACGAACGCGTGACGCTTACCATCGCCCAGGAATCGGGTGGCGGCGGCATCAACTCGTGGCGCACTTCCGCAGACTTCGCGAGCCGCGGCACGAACATCGAGAAGATTGACAATACGAACTACAGCTGGTTCATGCAGAGCCTGAAGAGTCAGGACCCGTACAAGCTCCCGCACGACCACCACGAACTCATCGCCATGATTGCCCCGCGCGCGGTGATCGCGCTCGGCAACCCCGGTTACGAATGGCTGGGTGACGAGTCGGGCTACAAGTCCATGATGGCGGCGACCGAGGTGTGGAAGGCCATGGGTATCGAGGACCGTATCGGCTTCGACTTTACCGGCGGTCACGAGCATTGCCAGGCGGCATCGAGCCAGACCAAGTCCGTGACTGCGTTCGTGGACAAGTTCCTCCGCAACAAGGATGCCAATACCGATATCCACGTGAAGCCCACGAACGGCAAGGGATTCAAGATTGACAACTATGGCGATTGGATTGACTGGGAAACGCCGAATCTCCCGTATGAGGAAGCGTCGATCCCGGATACTTCTGTTGCTGGGCCCGATACCTCCGTGACCGATACGTCGATTACGTCCTGTGGTGACGGGCGCATCGCTCTGCCGAAAATCGGCATGCACGTGACGGCGGGCCGCATCGAGGTGAATGGCGCTCCGGCCGGAGCAATCGTAAAACTCTATGATGTGCGCGGTAACGTGGTGGCGACGCTGGGTGCGACCGGCGGCGACCTCCCGAAGGCAAAGGGGAGGCTCCTCGCCATTGTCGAAAGTGCTGCAGGCGTGCGTCTCATGACAAAGGCTATCGTTAATACCGGATTCTAGAAATATGAACAAAGTAATCCTGACTGCGCAGGCGATGTTTTTCGTGGTGTGGCTCCTTGCCACGGCATGCCTTGCGCAAGACCCGAACCTCCATATTTACCTGGCCTACGGGCAATCCAACATGTCGGGGCAGGCGACTGTTACCGACAAGGACCGCGTGCAGGACCCGCGATTCCTCGTGTTGCGCGCGGCGAACCATTCGAACCAGAAGGTGGGCGAGTTCTACCCGGCGGCACCCCCGATGGGTCATAGCCAGTCCAAGGTGGGCATCGCCGATATCTTCGGGCGCACCATGGTGGCTAACCTCCCGGACAGCATCAAGGTAGCGGTGGCGAATATTGCGATTGGCGGGCAGAGCATAGACCTGTTCGACAAGGACCGCAACAAGGCCTACGTGCAAAACGCGAAGAACAAGGGTGATACCTGGTGGATCCAGTACCTGGACGAATACGGCGGAGACCTCTACAAGCGAATTGTCGAGATGGGCAAGATCGCGAAGCAGAAGGGCGTCATCAAGGGATTCTTGTTCCACCAGGGCGAAGCGGACTACCAGATGAACGACTGGCCCAAGCGCGTGAAGAAGGTGTACGACGACCTGATTGCCGAACTGGAGCTCGACCCGGAAAAGACGCCGATACTCATTGGCGAACTTGCGCCCACGGGCGATTTGGGTTGGCGTAACGATGCCGTGAAGCAGGCGGCGGACCTTATCCCGAACGGCCACCTAATTTCGGCGCAGGGCTGCCCCGCGTTGAAGGAGGCGAGCTACACGCTGCACTTTACGCGCGAGGGCTACGAGACGTTCGGCAAGCGCTACGCCGAGACGATGCTCGAGATTCTCAAGTCGCAGGAACCGCCTCCGGATACGAGTTCTGCCGACACCACGGTTGCCGATACTTCTGCGCAGGATACGACGACGAACGATTCCATACCGGATTTTATGCGCAGCGTAAAAACTCCTTCGGGCATTGCGATGCATGTTACTGGCAAACTCCTCGCGGTTGCCGGCGCGCCTGCCGGTGCGCGGGTCAGGCTGTTCGATATGCAGGGCAACTTGCTCGGCGTGCTTGGTGCGCAGGGCGGCGCCATGCCGCAAATTCGTGCGGGCCGCGTCCTCGCTGTCGTCGAAAGTGCTTCGGGTATGCGCCTTATGACCAGGGCGTTCAACGTCACCGGATTCTAGGCGGTGCGATAGATTACGGCCAGACTTATTCCTTGATAGGTGCCGTGCAGGAAAGCGCGGCATCTTTTTTAATGACAGTGCGGTAATTTTTTTAATTTTGTGTTGATGCCCATCCTTTCCGCACAGAATATTACCCTCCGCTTTGGCGGCCCGCCGCTTTTAGATAACGTCTCGTTCGATATCGAGGCGGGCGACCGCATTTGCCTGGTGGGCCGTAACGGCGAGGGCAAGAGCACACTGCTCAAGATATTGACGGGCGAGATGGAGTACAACTCCGGCGATATCGTGAAGAAGTCGGGCCTGCGGGTTTCGCGCATGGTGCAGGAAATCCCCGCCCACATGGAAGGCACGGTGCGCGACGTGGTGATGGGCGGCGCATCTTTAGCCGGCGCATCTCTAGCTCGCGCGTTAAATGGCGCTTCATTAAACGGCGCGGCTGCAAACGAGGTTGAATTAAACGGTGCCGACTCCGAGATTCGCAACGCGCATGCGGAAGCGATTCTCGGGAAGACGGGCATCGCGCCCGATGCTCAGTTCGATAGCTTGTCCGGAGGGCAGAAGCGCCGCGTGCTTTTTGCCCGCGCGGTCGCGAGCGACCCGGACCTGTTGCTGCTCGACGAACCCACGAACCACCTGGACATTCCCGCCATCCAGTGGCTGGAAGGCATCGTGACCCGCCTCGAGTGCGCGGTACTTTTCGTGAGTCACGACCGCGCGTTTGTACGGCGCACGGCTACCCGCATTTTCGAACTCGACCGCGGGCGTGTACGCGGCTGGGACTTCCCGTACGACAAGTTCGTGCAGTTCAGGGACCAGGCGCTTGCGGAGGAGGAGAAGGCGAACGCGCTTTTCGATAAGCGGCTCGCCGAAGAGGAAGTCTGGATACGCAAGGGAATCCAGGCGCGCCGCACCCGCAACGAGGGCCGCGTGCGCGCACTCATCCGCATGCGCGAGGAGCGCGCCGCCCGCCGCACCCGCACGGGCAACGTGAACATGCAGATTACCGAGGCCGAACGCTCGGGCCGCATGGTGGCGCGCCTCACCGACGTGAGTTTCGCCTACGAGGGCGCCCCCCTCATATCGCACTTTACGACCGAGGTTTCCCGTGGCGACCGCATAGGCATCGTGGGCCCGAACGGTTCCGGCAAGACGACCCTCCTCAAGCTTATCCTGGGCGAAATCGCTCCCGATTCGGGCGAGGTGCGGCTCGGGTCCAACCTGCAGGTGGCATACTTCGACCAGATGCGGGCCCGCCTCCGCGAAGACAAGAGCCTCGTGGAAAACATCGGGGACGGTCAGGCGTATATCACGATGAACGGCGTGCGGCGCCACGTGCTGAGTTACCTGCAGGATTTCCTCTTTTCGGCCGAACGCGCCCGCGGCCCCATCAGTGCCCTGAGTGGCGGCGAGCGCGCCCGCCTGATGCTCGCCTGCCTGTTCAGCCACCCGAGCAACGTGCTGGTGCTCGACGAGCCCACCAACGACCTCGACATGGAAACGCTCGACCTGCTGGCCGACCTCCTCGCCGAATACAACGGCACCGTCATCGCCGTGAGCCATGACCGTGCCTTCCTGGACTCGTTCGCTACGGGCATCTTTGCCATAGAAGAGGACGGAAACGTGTTCGAGGCGACCGGCGGGTACACGGATTACGAGAATAACCGCAAGATTCGCGAAAAAGAAGCGGCCAATGCAGCAAGAATTGCTGAAGAAAGGGCGAATTCTCAAAGGTCTGGCGCCTCCGCGAACCTGCAATCCGCTCAAAATGCTCAAATTTCGCAAAATCCGGCAAAAAAGAAGAAACGTTCCTACAACGAGGAGCGCGAATATGCCGCACTTCCCGATAAAATCGAGAAACTGGAAGCCGAAATTGCCGGTTTTCAGGCGGAACTTGCCAAGCCGGAAGTCTATACCGACGCGAAACGCATCGTGGAACTACAAAAAGAGATTGCGGACCGTGAATCCGAGCTTGAAAAGGCCTACGAACGCTACGAAGAGCTGGACCTGCTCGGCGGGTAGCACATTATTGACGATATGTCTATAAAAATCGCTGCAAAAGCGGGGTTTCGCTGTTGCAAAAACGGAGGGGATTGTTTATTTTTATATTACATATATTACTCATAGCCTTTTTAGAGAGGAGGAGTTATGAATATGAAACTTTCTATGCTTGCTTTGGCTGCGTTGACCGGGATGTCGATGGCTGGCGTCACGACCGTGATGAGTTTTGTCGACGGCAAGTACACGAAGGGCGAAATCCCGCCGGCTGGCTGGTACCCCTACAAGAGCCCGGAAAAGAGCACGGCGGTGGATATCGATACCTCTACGACCAGTACATCCAAGAGGATTACGGCAATCGTGAGCAAGACCGTGGAATCCTCTGCGGGCGTAAGTGTTGCCTGGAAGGCGAAGGATGCCGCCATAGACCTGAGCGCCTACAAGGGCGTGTGCCTCACCTACAAGTCGACATTCGATTTCCGCATGGACTTCAAGCAGTCCTCCGTCAAGGACTATAACTACAACGGCGTCATAGTGCCTGCGCAATCGAGTCTCGATACGCTCTTTATCGCCTTTGCGGATGCCAAGCAGGAGGACTGGGGCGACGAAACGACGGTTGTCGCGCTTGATTTGACAAAGCAAACGGGCCTGCAGTTCGGTTACAAGACCGCACTGGCCAAGATGACAGGCAACGGCAACACGAATATTATCGATATTGCGGCAATCACGCTCGGCAGTTCGTGTTCGAATCACGCCCCGACCCTCAAGACGGGCGTCGAGGCGGACGATGTGGCTGAACTCTTGGAAGGCGATACGCTCAAGGTCGCCTTCAAGGATATTTTCGAGGATGCAGATGAAGACAATCTGAACATCGTGTTGACTGCTGGCGAGGGCCTCGTTGACCTCACGGGTAAAAAGAGTTACTCCCTGAGTGATGTCGCCATGCTCGGTAGCGTGCCGAACCCGGCAGAAGGTGCCACGGCAAAGGTTACTTTCGTCGCGAGCGATGCTGCCGCTTCCGTTACGTACAGCATTACCGCTACCCTGGTTGACCGCGCTAACGCTCCCGTTGCCGTTGCCGATACCTTCGAAGCAGTCGAGGATTCAGAACTGAAGGCTTCGGTGGGACTTCTGGATAACGACTATGATGCCGATGATGATGGATTCAAGTTGTATAAATATACCCAACCGGAAAATGGTAAAGTGACGGTATCTTCGCTTATAACGGGCGTGTTCACTTACACTCCCAATGCTGATTTCCACGGAATAGATACGTTTACCTACACCATTACCGATGACGGCGGTGCAGAAAGTGAACCTGCTACGGTCACCATCAAGGTGAAGAATGTCGATGACCCGGCAACTGTCACCATAGTTGATTCGACTATCTACATTGGCGATATCGTGGATGAGGCGGCAGCCAACTTTGCAAAGGGCATTGCCGTGGTTGAGGATTTCCCCACTTTCGATTTGATTATTCCGGGGGCAAATATTGTGTTCTCCGATCCGGATGTGCAAGGTTCGGATTTCCCCGTCAATGCAAGGAGCTTGAAGGGTGTTGTTGACCTTCGATACAAGAAGTATGGTGCCAACCACGTGATAACGGTTACTGCGGTGCCCGATGCCAACGGCGACGACGTAATCCAGCTGTTTGCGGTTGACGGCAAGGATACCGTGAGCTTTAATATCCCCGTGACGGTCACGGAAGTGCCTGACCTTCCGAAGGCGTTTGCCGATACCTTCGACGTGGTGCAGGATTCCCTGAACTTTGTCCCGGCGGCAAAGGGCCTGCTCGTTAACGACGTGAACCCCGACGGCAAGTCTGCACTGAAGGCGATTCTTGCGACCCAGGCGGAACACGGTACGGTTACCGTCGATACTACGGGCGCGTTCACCTACGAGGCGGGCGACTATGAGGGCGAGGATTCCTTTACCTACGTTATCAGGAATGCCGAGGGCCAGGAATCCGAGGCGGCGACTGTCGTGCTGAATGTCACGTACAAGAACAAGGCCCCGGTCATTGTCGCTGCGGATACGGTAGGCTCTGCGCTCCTCGCCCTGAAGGAAGATTTCGCGACGGGCATCACGTTCAAGGCGACCGAAGTCAAGACCTGGTTTGAGGACCCGGATGGCCCGACCGCCAAGATGACCTACGCGGTGAGCAGTCCCGACAGCATCGTGTCCGTGACCATGAATGCCTCGTTTGCCATGACGGTCCATTCCGTGAAGGATGCCTGCGGAGAATCGTTTATCGACGTGATTGCGACGGATTCCCTCAAGGCTTCGACTACGTTCAAGCTCCCGGTCAAGGTGTCCTGCATCAACGACAAGCCGATGCGCATCGGCGGTGCGACCGATACCGTTCCCGTGCCTGCAGCAGGCTGGCGCAAGGCGTTCGGCGTGTTCGAACTGTTCGAGGATCCGGACGATTCCGTGCTCGTGATGTCCGTTACCTCTGTTGACAGGTTCCTGAATGCGACGGTCGAGGGCGACAGCCTGATCATTACGCTCAAGGACGAGACGCAGTACCTGCAGAACCACGTGCAGTACATCGTGAAGGTGATGGCGACCGACGAAGGCGGCGCTGCATCTATCGCGAAGTCGCTCGTGTTCATGTTCGACCCCAACGCGGGTATCGCGCAGGTGGCCGCTCCGGCGAAGATGGGCTGGCAGAACGCTATCCTTGCGAATCGCGGTTTGGCCATGATGTTCGACATGCAGGGCCGCGTGATGTGGAAGGCCAAACTCCCGGTGAGCGAAGCGCAGGTGCGTAACGCCGCCGCTCAGGTGCAGGGCCGCAAGATCCTGATGGTCAACAAGCAGACCTGGACGATTAAGTAACCTGCATTTGTCATCCCCGCGCAGGCGGGGATCTTTTATAAATGTGAAAAGCCCCGCGAATGTGCGGGGCCTTTTCAGACCGTTCGCGCCAGAATCAGCAAAACAAGTGCGGGGTTGGCGCTCACTCTCGCAACCGCCTCAGCTTAACGCATGGGGCTTGTTGCTCACGGTTACTGCTATTTAACGAGCGCTTCAGTATCCAGCGCGATGAGGAGTTCCTCGTTCGTCGCAACGACCATCGCGGTCGGGGTGCCGTCCTTGCTAATGATGTGGCCGGATTCCTTGCCGTTCTTTTCGTTGCGGGCTTCGTCGATCTGGTAGCCGAGAATCTTGAGGTTGTCCATCGCCATCTTGCGGACAAGCTTGCTGTTCTCGCCGATACCGCCGGTGAATACCAGCGCGTCGATGCGGGGGAGAGCCATGGCGATGCCGCCGATTTCGCGGGTGAGCCTGTAGGCGAACGTTTCGAGGGCAATCTGTGCGCCCACATGGCCTTCGCTTGCGGCCTGCGTCAGGGTGCGCATGTCGTTAGAGAGTCCGGAGAGGCCGAGCAGGCCCGATTCCTTGTTCACGAGCTTGTCAAGACGGTCGATATCGTAGCCGTATTTTTTGCTGATGAAGAAGAGGATGGCCGGGTCAAGGCTACCGGAACGGGTACCCATGATGAGGCCTTCCAGCGGGGTGAAGCCCATGGTGGTGTCAACGCACTGGCCGTTCAAAATGGCGGAGCAGCTGGAACCGTTACCGAGGTGAGCGGTAATGAAGCAGCAGTCTTCCGGTTTTTTGCCCAAGATCTTGGCGGCTTCGCCGGTCACGAAGCGATGGCTTGTACCGTGTGCACCGTAGCGGCGAATCTTGTCTTCTTCGTAGAACTTGTAGGGGATGCCGTAGAGGTAGGCCTTGCGCGGCATGGTCTGGTGGAAGGCGGTGTCGAACACGGCGACCTGCGGGAGGCCCGGGAAGAACTTGGTGGCGCATTCCATGCCGGTGGCGTGTGCGGGTTCGTGCAGCGGGGCGAACAGCGTGATGCTGCGGATGTAGTCGATGACTTCCTGCGTCACTTTCTCGCTCTTGACGTACTTGCCGCCGTGCACCACGCGGTGGCCGATGGCTTCAATCGTGTCGGTGAGCTTCTGTTCGGCGAGGAACTTCTGTACCTCGGCGACGGCTTCGGCGTGGGTCGGGCAGTCGAAATTGAAGTCGATGTTGCCTTCGGGGCCCTTTGCCTTCACGTGGCCGTTCACGCCGATATTTTCGACGAGGCCGCTGGCGATGGACTGTTTGGTCTGGGTGTCGATAACGGCGAACTTGACCGAGGAGCTGCCGCAATTAAGAACGAGTACGCGCATTGTAGTTTCCTTTTTAGACGATAGACGATAGACGATAGACGATAGATTGAGCGCCAAATTTAATCTTTCGTCTGTAGCCGTGAAACGGCGTTCTTTCGTCTAAATAATAGGAATTTTGCCGGCGGTTTGCGAGAGGAATAATGTACATTTACCTCGATGCTCAAGAAAATCGCAGATTTTGACAACCGCGTTTCGGTGTACTGGACCAACAGGCATTTTTCGCCGAAGGCCGACCGTTGGCTCAAGTTTTATGTGCGCCTGGGTGACGGCTATATATGGGCGCTGTTCGTGCTGTTCATTATCTGGCGTGTCGGGTTCGACAACTTTTTGCCCATCCTGTGGCAGGCCCTGATGGCGCTCGCCATGAGCCTCGTGATTTACGAGGTGGTGAAACTCAATACCAAGCGTCCGCGCCCGTTTGCCGCGAACCCGCAAATCAAGGCGGAAGTCCCGCCGCTCGACAAGTACAGCTTCCCTTCGGGCCATACGATGAACAACCTCGCCGTTGCGAGCGCCGTGACCTTCATTGTGCCGCAGTACGGCTGGGTGATGCTCCTGTTGCCGCTCACTTGGGGGCTTTTGCGCGTGTACTTTGGCGTGCACTGGTTGACGGATATCGTTTGTGGTTTCTTGCTCGGCATATTGAGCTTTGTGCTGGGGCACCTGCTGTGGATTGCGATATTCTAGGAGACGGCGATGCGGGATTTTGTACAAGCTAACGATTTCTTTGCGGGTCTCAAGTCAACGGAGCGCGTGTACCTGCTGGTAAGGCATGCCGAAAGGCCGCACATCACAGCTGCCGATGCCGATTACGGGGCGCACGTGGGCCTGACTGCTGCGGGGCGCGAGCGTGCCGTTGCACTCGGCAAGATGTTCCCGCCGGAGGGCGATGCGGTGTACTACTCCAGTCCGGTAGGCAGGTGCATGGATACCGCGAAGTGCATCGCGGAAGGTCGCGCTCTTGCGGGTTGCTGCGGCGAATCGCAGGTTGCGGGCTCGCCGGATACGGGATGCGCGCCCGGCACATCCCTGCCCGAAATCACTCCGCTGGCGGTTCTCGGGCACCTCTACGTGAAGGACTATCCCTCGTACCTTGACGTGCTCAACGAACGCTTTTACCAGAACATCTGCAGCTGGATTGATAGCGACGACCACCCTGCATTCTACCCGCTGCACGAGCGCGCCGAGGAAGTGCGCAAGTTCATGCTCGAGAAGGGGACTGCGCGTTTCAATATCTTCGCGACGCACGATGCCTGGGTGGTGCCGACGCTCGTGCACTTCTGCAAGATGCACTTTACGCCGCAGCGCTGGATGAACTACCTCACCGGAATCGCTTTTGTTGTGAACAGCGACGGGTTCGAGCGCGTAGTGCCCGTGACCGGCATGGAGAGCGGCTGGCTGGAATTCTAGAAGGCACGCCTTTGCGAAAATACGGACTACTGGGAAAAAAGACAGTAAAAAACGAAAAAATTCTAAATTTGCGGTGACACTTTTGACCTCCCCGGGTGTTACAAAGGCATGGAAAGGAAAAGTCCCGCAGACCGCATGGCATTTTCGAAACTGTACGAGGCGTACGCCCCGATGGTTTACCGCCGTGCCATGATGCTCCTGCGCGATGTAACCGAGGCCGAGGACATGGTGCAGAACGTGTTTCTGCGCGTGTTCGAACGCTGGGACAGCCTGGATGTATCGCAGCCGTCGAGCCTCTTGTGGAATACGGCGACGAGGCTCTGCCTGAACCGTATCCGCGACAAGAAACGCCGCGGGCTCGATTGCGACACGAGCGAACTCCTGCTCTCGATTGCCTGCGCCGATGACGACGAAGGCGAAAAGGAAGCGAGGGGCATTCTCGCGAAACTGTTCTCGCGCGAGCCGGAATCCAGCCGCACGATTGCCGTGTTGCATTTTGTGGATGGCATGACGCTCGAAGAGACTGCCCGCGAGGTGGGGCTCTCGGTAAGCGGGGTGCGCAAGCGCTTGCGTGGCCTGCAGGCCAAGGTAAAGAATCTGGAGGTAAAGTGATGATCCCCGATTGGAAACTGGAACGATACCTTACGGGCGACTTGCCCGAGGGCGAGATGCGCGAGATTCGCGAACTCGAGAAGACGGACGAGATTTTCGCCGGTCGCGTGAAGATGATGCGCGAGGATAACGCGGCGATTCTGAAGAAGTTGCCTTTCGAGAGGCTTTCCGAGAAGATGGATGCCCGCGAGTTCGGCTCGGGTTTAAACGGCGCAGGTCGCGGAGCCGGCATGAACGGCGCAGGCAATGGCGTGAATTTCAGGCTCGTGAAGTTCGCTGCCGCTGCGGCCCTCGTGCTTGCGGTGGTATCGGTGGCGCTCTTTAGCCAGCGCGAAATCGGCCCGGATGCCGGCACGCAGGTTGCTGGCGGTGCGCAGGTGATGGACGTCGCGATGGTCGACGCCTCGAATATTTCGGCCGGTGCCGGCGACACCCGCATCAAGGGTCTGGATGCCCGCATGGAAGTGTGGAAGAAGACGGGCGACAGCGCGGTGCAGATGCCGAACCTGGGCGAGGCCCGCGAGGGCGACGAGATTCAGTTGCGCTATGCCGTGCCGGAAAAGTGCTTCGGTATGCTTTTTAGCATGGACGGCAACGGCACGCTCACGATGCACATGGCCGACGGTTCCAGTGCGGTTGCGCTCGAACCGGGCAAGATGACGACGCTTCCGTTTGCATACAAGCTGGACAACGCGCCGAAATTCGAGAAGTTCTTCTTGCTCACGTCGCGTGCGGCGTTCGAACTGGATGCGAACAACATCGACGCATTGCTCAAGGACAAGGACGTGCACAACGTGAGCATCACGCTGCGCAAGGTAGGGGGAGTGAACTAATGAGGAATATTATCGAGAAGCTGGACGCGTCGATTACGCTCCAGGTGATTTCACTGATTGCATTGCTTGTTTTTGCGGCGGTTACCAACACGAATGCGGCTATGACTGGCGCGGGATTAAACAGCGCAGTTGCAAATGCGGCTATAAACGGCGCAGTTGTAAATACTGGTATAAATGGTGCCACGGCTATTGCGGGCATAAACGGCGCCGCGCAGGGTGACAACGCGCGCATCAACCGCTATGTGGTGGCGGTAAGCGCGAACTATGGCGGGCAGGGCCGGCCGGTGCTGCGCTATGCGGAAAGTGATGCGAAGTCTTTCGCGAAGGTGCTTGGCGAAATGGGCGGCGTGCAGCCGGGTAACGTAATTCTGGTGAAGGAGCCAGGCATAGCCGGGCTCCAGAAGCAATTGGATGCCCTCGACAGCAAGATTGCGCAGGGCAAGAATGCCGCGGGCCGCAACGAGGTGCTGTTTTACTACAGCGGGCACGCCGACGAGAAGGGACTCCGCCTCGGAAATGAAGTTTATGCCTGGAAGGAACTGCGCAAGCGCATAGACGCGATGAAGGCCGACGTGAAGATTGCAGTTATCGATGCCTGCGGCTCGGGTGCTATCACACGCCTGAAGGGCGGTGTGGCGGTGCCCGCGTTCATGGTGGACCAGAGCAGCGACATGAAGGGTTACGCGTTCATTACCAGCAGCACGCAGGATGAATCTAGCCAAGAAAGCGACAAGCTCAGGGGATCGTTCTTCACGCATTCGCTGGTGAGCGGGCTCCGCGGTGCCGGTGACCTGAGCGGTGACGGAAAGGTTACTTTGTCCGAAGCGTACCAGTTTGCCTTTAACGAAACTCTCCAGCGCACCGAGAAGACGATGGGCGGCGCCCAGCACCCGAGCCGCGACATGAACCTCGCGGGAACGGGCGACGTGGTGATGACTGATTTGCGCAGCACAAGCGCTGGCCTCGAACTCGACGAGGACGTGGATGGCCGCCTGTTCATCCGCGATGCGAACGGCGAGCTGGTTGCGGAACTCTACAAGAAGGCGGGACGCGCGATGAGCCTCGGGTTCCCTGCCGGCAAGTACACCGTGCGCCTGGAACGCCCTGCGGAATTCAGCGAGGCGGCGGTGACGCTCCAGAACAACCGCCGCGAAAAGCTTTCGCACAGGCAGTTTGCCGCCGTGAGTGCCGAGCAGACGACGCTCCGTGGCGAAATCGGCGGATTGCGTGACTGCACTGCGGGTGATTCTATCGCGTGCTCGCTCGACTCTCTCGATCACAATGGCAAATACCGCGTGACCTTCCACGCGGTGGATAGCGACAAGGACCCGCGCAAGGGAATCCAGATTGGCGTCTTTGTCGCAGAGGCCGATGACTACATGCTCGGAACGCAGCTGAGCATTATCGCGAACGTCGCGAAAAAGGAGATGCACGGCCTGCAGGTGACCGACATCTACAACGGCGCGAATGCGCATTTCGAAGGCGCGCAGATTAGCGGCATGATCAACTACGCGCAGTCCTTTGACGGGGCGCAGATTGCATCGACGCTGAATATCGCGGGCAAGAATTCTTCGGGTGCGCAGGTTTCGGGTACGGCGAACTTCATTGCCGACTCGCTCAATGGCGCCCAGGTTTCTCCGGCGTTGAACTATGCGGGCCAGGCCGACGTGCAGGTGACTGCCGCCTTGAACATTGCGGGCGAGGCGGGTGTACAGGTTGATGCTGCCATGAATATCGCTGGGAAATCCGACGTGCAGGTGACCGCCGCCATGAACATTGCGGGCACTGTCGAAGGCGCGCAGGTGAGTACCATGAACATCGCGGGCAGGGCGAACGGAAGGCAGGTCGGTATAATCAACATCTGCGGTACTTGCGAATCCACCCCGATAGGGCTCATCAACATCGTGGGTAATGGCGTGTGGAGCGTGACCTCTTCCGTGAACGAGATGGGTGCGCTCGGGCTTTCACTCCACTTGGGCACGGCCTACCTGTTTACCGCCATCGAAGGCACCCGCGAATTCGAGAAGGGTTCGAACTTCAAGCATTTCAGCGACATGTACGAAACGGGTCTCGGTCTCGGTACGCAGTTCGGCAAGTACGGCAACCACTTTGAACTCGAGTACATGTTCCTCAATGCACGCGAAGGTTTCGGCATGGACACGGACGAGGATGATATCAACTTCCATCACCGCCTGCGCCTGGGCTTCGTGCACAAGCTGTTCCCGGGCTTCGGCATGACTGTCGGCGGCACGCTCAATATAGTGAGCGAAGGGAATGCAGATAAAGTAATTGTCAAGCCCCGCAGTGAATACCACGACGATTTCAGCGTCAATGGGCACAAGGCCCGCTGGTGGCCCGGCTTCTACGCTGGCCTCACCGTGGGAAGGTTCTAAAAATAAAGTCTAATCCGCGCAAAGCCTGCCGAGCTCATCCTTCTTTTCGAGGATGGTATCGAGCAGGCTTTTGTAATCCATGTCGGTATTGCTGCGGAGCAATTCGGTAATTTCTACGACCGGCGTGTAGAGCGGCGTGAGCGAGAGGTTGCCGAGGACACCCTTCAGCGCATGGGCCGCCTCGAAGGCGGCTTTCAGGTCTTTCGCGGCAATGGAATCCTTGAGCTTGTCGAAGTTGCTCTCGCCGGGAATGGTCGCTACGAGTTTCAGGTACAGTGCCTCGTTCCCGAAGCAGCGTGCAAGCCCCTCGGCGGTATTTGCCCCAAAAGTGTTCAGTTTTTCGATGGTAATCATGCGCCCCTCCGGCGTTCAAGTTCCTTTTCGATGAAGGGTACAAAGTCCTTCGGCGGGACCGGCTTCGAGAAGAAGTATCCCTGGATAATCTGGCAGCCCATTCCCTTGAGGGTATCGAGCTGCGACTGCGTTTCTACGCCTTCCGCTACAGCAGGAATCTTGAGGAATTTTGCAATGCCCGCTACCAGTTCCACGAGCTTCAGGTTGCGTTCGTCCTTTTCCATGTTGCGCACGAACGACATGTCGATTTTCAGGATGTCGATGGGCAGCGTGGTAATCATGTTCAACGAGGAGTATCCGGAACCGAAATCGTCCATCTCGATGCGGAATCCCTTCTTGCGCAGGTTCTCGATGACCTCGATAAGGCGCTCCATGTTCTCGCAGTAGGCGCTCTCGGTCACTTCGAGCATGTATTCTTCCGGAGAAAGGCCGTTTTCTTCGAGGAGCCGCATGAGTTTCGTTTCCAGTTCCGGGTCCATGATGTCAATGCGGGACACGTTCACGGAAACGGGCACCGTCACGCCGAATTTGTCCTTCCATTTGCGGATCTGTTTTGCGACTTCGTTCCAGACAAAGTTGTCTACTTTTTGTATAAGGCCGTTCCCTTCGAACAGCGGAATAAAGTCGCCCGGGCTTATGAATCCGAGTGTCGGGTGTATCCAGCGGATAAGGGCTTCGGCGCTGGTGAGTCGCGGAATGTCACCTTCGATGTTAAACTTGGGCTGGTAATAGACAATCAGGTTCTTGTTGTCCATGGCGCTCTGCAAGTCGCGGATGAGAGTTTCCTCGAACATGTAGCGGGAATGCATCTCGTTGTTGTAGCGGGTAAACGCCTGCGTCAAGTCACCGCGGTTCTTGTCGCAGGCGGCCTTCGCGCGGTCGAACCAGGCCTCAATCTCCACGTTGCGGTCCACGTTTTCCCAGAGGCCAAAGCGCACGCGGATGTGGTTTACCTCGAAGAATTCGGTAAGGATTCCCTGGACGATGTTGCGGATGTTGTCGTAGCTTTCTTGGTGCGTCGCGAAGATATAGAACGTGTCCGCGTCTGCACGGCAGGCGATGGCGTTCATGGGGGCGAGTTCATTCTTGAGCGCGCTACCGATTTCTGCAAGCAGGCGGTCGCCAAAGTCCCTTCCGCAGAACTCGTTCACCAGGTGGAACTGTTCGATGTCAAATACTATTGCGTCGCGCGGGATGTCCCTGCTCCACAGTTCTATCTGGCGGATGTATTCAAAGAAGTAGTCCTTGGTGTAGAGACCCGAAACATGGTCGCGCTCCGTCTGGCGGATAATGTCCTGGTCTTCGAAGAGTTCGATGATTCTTTCGCAGCGGGCGAGCACTACCTCGGGCATGTCGAAGGGTTTGGCGATAAAGTCGGCGGCGCCCAGCTTGAGGCTGCGGACTTCGGATTCCTTTTCGGAGGTCATCACGATGACCGGAATGCGCTTGAGTGTTTCGGTGGTTTCTCTTTTTTTCAGGAATTCAAACCCGTCCATCACGGGCATGAGCAGGTCCAGCAGGATAAGCGAGAACCGCTTGTCTTGCCTGGAGAGGGCTGCGAGGGCTTCCTTGGCGTTGTCGGCATATTCGACGTCGTAGTTCACGGAAAGGATATTGCCCAAAATTTCGCGATTTACCACCTCGTCGTCTACGATTAGGACGTGTCTCTTGACGGTAGTGATCTGGCGTAGTTTTTTCATTGGAGAAAACTCCTTTTATCCGTGAATAAATATATGTAAAAAGAAATAAAAAGGTATCGGATTGTGCGACAAAGCATTTTTTTTAGATATCTTTAAAACAGAATTACTAGAATACGAGGTCCCCATGTTTGGTCGACACCTTCCCCTGAGCGAACAGGCTTTGCAAGTTATCGAGCAGATCGGCGAAGACATGCCGGGCGGCTTTTTCATTTACAAGGCAACTGGCAACGAGGAACTGCTGTACGCGAACAAGGCGACTGCGGCCATCAGGGCCATGACGACCTATGCAAGGAGAATCCCCATCGTGGCGATGACCGCGAACGCCTTTGCAGACGACATCCGCAAGGCGAAGGAAGTCGGCATGAACGACCATATCTCCAAGCCGATAGATTTCAAGGAACTTGCGAAAATTTTGTAGAAGTGGATAAGGGTGTAGCGTTATGTTGTCTGAAAAACACAAAAGATTGTCCGTTTTGAGTGCGTGGGCGCTCTCCTTCGGTTGTGCCGTAGGCTGGGGTGCATTCGTGATGCCCGCGACAACGCTCCTGCCGATTGCGGGCCCCCTGGGAACAGTTATCGCCCTTGTGCTTGGCGCCGTGCTGATGGGTGTTGTCGCCTACAATTTCCACATCATGATGAACCGCATTCCCGGCACGGGGAGCGTATTCTCCTTTACCAAGCAGCTTTTCGGCTACGACCATTCCTTCCTTTGCACCTGGGCCACGGCCCTTGCGTACCTGGCGGTATTGTGGGCCAATATGTCGGCCTTTGTGCTGTTTATCCGTTTCTTGTTCGGACCCGTATTGCAAAGGGGCTTCAGTTATACCATCATGGGCTACGAGGTCTGGGCAGGCGAGCTGTTTACCACGCTTGCAATTATACTTCTGTTCGGGTTCATCAGTTGCAGGAACACCAACGTGCTGCGCCTGGTGAATACGGTGCTTGCCCTCATATTCTTTGGCGGTGTGGTCAGCCTGTTTGCAATTATTGCCTGCAAGGGCGGGATTGATTTCTCGGATATGGGCCCGGCCTTTGCGACGGCGGGAGTCGCGAAGGACCATTCCCCCCTGATGCAGATCGTGAACGTGCTGGTGCTTGCCCCCTGGGCATTTGTAGGCTTTGGCGTGGTGAGCTTTGCCTCTTCCACCTATGACTTCAAGCCGAAATACGGTTTTGCGATTATGATGGCCGCCCTTGTTGCCGGTGCCATCGTCTATTCCCTCACCGCGCTGCTTTCGGTCTCGGTGACCCCCGCGAATTTTGGCGACTGGGAAGCTTATTTTACCAACCTGAAGAACCTCAAGGGCATTGAATCAGTCCCGGTATTCCACGCCGTTTTCAGGACCCTCGGCAACGGCGGCCTTATTGTGCTCGCCATAACCATCACGGCGGCCATTTCCACGAGCCTTCTTGGGCTTTACCGAACAATCGGGCGCATGTTCATGAGCCTTGCCAACGATTCCGTGATGCCGTCCTGGTTCGGGCATATCAACCGTCACGGCGCCACCAATTACGGCATTATCTACGTGATGCTCCTTTCCTGCATTATTCCGTTCTTCGGGAGAACGGCCATCGGCTGGATTGTGGACATCACCTCCATCAGTGCATCTATCATTTATCTGTATGTTTCTGCGGGAATAGTGAAAATTGCCCGCAGTGAAACCGGCAGGCGAAAGACGGTGCTGAACTTTACCGGAATCCTGGGTGTCGTAATATCCGCCTTCTTCTTTTTCTTCCCGCTTACGCCGACGCTTTGGAACATGAACACAATTGCCACGGAATCCTTCATGATTCTGATGGCGTGGAGCATTGTGGGGTTCGTCGTTTACAGGGCCGTGTTCATGCGCGACCAGGAGAACCGTTTCGGCAAGTCGGCCATCATGTGGGTGACCATGCTGTTCATATTGCTGTTCTCGGCGGTGATGTGGGAACGCCAGGTCACCAACGACGAGGCCGAGAAAGTCATTGTGCATATCAGCGAGTTCCATACGGATCTGCATAAAAAGATGCATATTCCCATGACCGAAGCCCAGATAGTCCAGGAAAAGGACTTCATGGAAGAGCAGATGGACCTTGTCCGTGATTCCCAGCTGAAGAACAACCTGGTAGAAACTCTCTTCATCGTCCTGTGTATTTTTATCGTGGTGAACATCAACCGCACGCAGCAGCAACGTGAACAGAAACTGGACCACGAAAAGCATATCGCCGAGGAATCCAACAAGGCAAAGACCATTTTCCTTTCGAACATGAGCCACGACCTGCGCACGCCCATGAATGCCATTATCGGCTACACCAACCTGGCGCGCAAACCGGAGGCGACCCCCGAGCAAATCCAGAAATACCTGACCAAGATTGACTCCTCTAACATGTACCTGATGGCCCTCATCAACGACATGCTCGAAATGAGCCGCATCGAAATCGGGAAGATGGAACTGGAAGAGCGGCCCACCGACCTGCGGAAAATGATGGACGAAATCCGCGACATGTTCGAGGCGCAGATGGTGGGCAAGAACATCGCCTTTGCCGTGAAATACGACGGCCTCAGGAACCCGGTGGTGCTCTGCGACAGGAACCGCATGAACCGCGTGATTCTGAACCTGGTCAGCAACGCATTCAAGTTTACTTCGGAAGGCGGGCACGTTTCCGTGACTCTCGCCGAAAAGGAATGCATCGAAGAGGGCAAGGCCGCGTTCGAAATCCGCGTGAAGGATGACGGTATCGGCATTTCGCCCGAGTTTGCAGACCGCGTGTTCGATGCCTTCGAACGGGAACGCGTCTCGACCATCAGCGGCGTGCAGGGTACGGGCCTCGGGCTTGCCATTGCAAAGAACGTGGTGTCGCTGATGGGCGGGACAATCAAGTTTGAATCGACAGTCGGCAAGGGGACGGATTTCTTCGTGAACGTGGAACTGAAGATGGCGAGCGGCACGGAGGTTCCCCAAAGTGGCAAGCGCAATATCTCCATCGCGGCCAAGGCGGATTTCACGAATATGCGCCTATTGCTGGTGGAAGACATGGAAGTGAACCGTGAGTTGGCAAAGATCATTCTGGAAAGTCTCGGGTTCAAGGTCGAGATGGCGGTAAACGGCAAACAGGCGGTCGAGATGGTGGAGAATAACCCTGCCGGCTACTACAACGGGATTGTTATGGATATCCAGATGCCCGTGATGGACGGCTGCGAGGCGAGTCGCCAGATTCGAGCGCTCTCCGACAAGAAGAAGGCGGAAGTTCCCATTATCGCCATGACTGCGAACGCCTTTGGCGATGACCTCAAGAAGTCGAAAGAAGCCGGCATGAACGCTCACCTGGCAAAGCCCATCGATGTCGGCATGCTCACGGAAACGCTTGCGCAGTGGGTACGGTAAAGTTTTAACAGGACAATGTTATGGAAACGAAAAAAAGAATCGGGATTGTAAGTATCGCCACTATCGTGGCCCCCATCATCGTTATCATCCTTGTGCTGGGGACAATCTTCACGGGTCGCCACGCGAGCGGGGATACGGAAAAGGCCGTGCGCAACGTGACGCTCCTCTTTATGAACGAACTCGCGAACCGCCGCGAACAGGTGGTGGCGTCGAAATTGAACGGCTACATCAACGACCTGGATGTGGCGGTGGGCCTGCTTTCAAAAGAAGACCTCGCAAGTACCGCAAGTTTGCAGAGCTACCAGCTCCGCATGAAGCAACTGTACGGTCTAGAAAAGTTCGCCTTCGTGGACACTGCGGGTCTCATCTACACATCCCGCGGTACGCGCACCGACATTGATCTCTATAATTTCGATTACAGGACCCTGGCAAAATCCGAAATTTCATTAAAGAAAAACAGTGAAGAAAAGAAGACTGTTGTCATTGCCGTGCCTGTGGACCGTCTTGCCTTTAATGGTCGGGTTTTGGTCGTGTGCTTCATGGAAATCGACATGAACCGCATGCTGGAAGGTATTTCGCTGGAATCCGACCGGCAGGGAATTACATTTTGCAACATCTACTCGAAGGCAGGCAATTCGCTTACGAACCTGGTGCTAGGTGGGCTTGCGAGCGGCGACAATCTGCTTGCCGCCATGGAAAAAGCCGGATTCGAAAAAGGCTTCTCCATGGAAAAGATGCGCTCCGACTTCGCGAACCACGAGGCGGGCGTCGTTTCCTTCGAGTATAACGGCATCCGTGAAACCATGTACTATGTTCCCATCCATTCTACGGACTGGATGCTGACCTACCTTATCCGCGAAAGCGTCATCTCCGAGCAAATCGGTTCCATTTCGGAAGACATTTTGGAACGCAGCCTTCTGCTATCCGGAATTATCGCGCTAGTGCTCTTGACCGTGTTCCTGTTCCTCTTCATGCAAATCAGGCGTACCTCTCAACTCAAGTTAGAAAAAGAGGTGGCCGATGCCGAAAGCCGCATCAAGCAGGAAAAACTGGAAGAACAGCTTGCGCTCCAGCAGAAGTTAGTTGAAGAAGAACGCAAGAGGAACGAACAGCGTAACATGATTACCGCGCTTGCGTCAGATTACCGCAGCGTATACTACCTGAACCTGGATACCGGAATGGCGATATGCTACCGCAAGGACGGCTCCGTTCCCGCGCCCTTCAAGGAAGGGGACGAAATCGGCTACCTGGAAAATTTTTCAACCTATGCCGAAAAGTTCGTCGCTCCGGAATTCCGCGAAAAGTTCCTCGCCTTTATACAGCCCGAAAACGTGCGCGCGGGTGTCGCGAAGAACAAGATCTATACCTTGCGCTACCTGGCAAACCATGGCGGCAAGGAAAGCTACGAAATGCTGCGCATGGCGGGCGTGCACAATGCCGGCGACGCCCCGGATGCACCGCTCCGCATTGTAGGTTTCGGATTTTCCGATATCGACGAGGAAATGCGTGATTCCCTTGCCAAGAACCAGGCGCTTTCCGATGCGCTCAAGACGGCAGAAGAGGCGAGCAAGGCGAAGACCATATTCCTCTCCAACATGAGCCACGAAATCCGCACGCCCATGAATGCGATTATCGGCCTCGACAGCCTTGCGCTGCACGAACCCGAGATTTCGTCGAAGACGCGCGGCTACCTGGAAAAGATCGGCTCCTCCGCAGAACACCTGCTGAGCCTCATCAACGAGATTTTGGACATGAGCCGCATTGAGAGTGGCCGCACGAAGATCAATAGCGAAGAATTCTCGTTCCCCAAGCTTTTGGAGCAGGTGAACACCATCATCGACGACCAGAGCCGCACCAAGGGCCTGAACTATTCGTGCCATGTGGCGGGCAGTCTGGACGACTACTACGTCGGCGACGTCACAAAGATTCGCCAGATTCTCATCAACATCCTGGGCAATGCGGTCAAGTTCACCCCGAAGGGCGGAAACATCGACCTCAACGTGGAAAAGATTGCTGCGTTCGACAACAAGTCCACGCTCGTCTTCAAGATTAGCGATACCGGTATCGGCATCAGCAAGGAATTCTTGCCCAAGATTTTCGACACGTTCACCCAAGAAAACGCCACCACGGATTTCAAGTACGGCAGCAGTGGCCTCGGCATGGCGATTACCAAGGGTATCGTCGACATGATGAACGGCAAGATCGATGTGGAAAGCGAAAAGGGCAAGGGGACCACGTTCTGCGTGACGCTCACCCTCAACGACAGCATGCGCAAGCAGGCGACCGACGACGAAATCGAAATCCACCCGAGCGAAATGAGCGTGCTGGTGGTGGACGACGACGAGATTGCCCTGGGGCACGCGAAACTCGTGCTCGGCAAGGCGGGAATCCTCACCGACACGGTGCTTACGGGCAAGGAAGCGGTGGAGATGGCGAAACTCCGCCACGCGAGACGCGAGCCCTACAACCTGATTGTGGTTGACTGGCAGATGCCCGAGATGAACGGCATCGAGACGGCGCGCGAAATCCGCAAGGTGACCGGCGACGAGTCCGCCATTATCATATTGACGGCCTACAACTGGGACGACATCCTGGACGAGGCCCTGGCAGCCGGCGTGGACTGCTTCATTTCTAAGCCCTTGTTCTCGGGAATCCTGCTGGACGAATTCAAGAACGCCCTCCGGCGCAAGAAGGAACACACCTCGCTTGCGAAGAACAAGGCGGAACTTGCCGGAAAGCGGGTTCTCCTTGCCGAAGACATGGATGTCAACGCGCAGATCATGATGGAAGTGCTGAAGATGCGGGACTTGCAGGTGGAACTGGCCGTAAACGGTCGCAAGGCCCTGGAAATGTTCCGCGACCATCCCGAAGGCTACTACGATGCAGTCCTTATGGATGTGCGCATGCCCGAAATGGACGGCCTGGAAGCGACAGCCGCCATCCGCAAGCTGGAACGCTCCGACGCCAAGAAGGTTCCCATTATCGCGCTCACGGCAAACGCCTTTGACGAAGACGTGCAGCGGAGCCTGCAGGTGGGCATGAATGCGCACCTTTCCAAACCCATCAATCCGGACCACCTTTACCAAACTCTTGAAGAAATGATCTGGACGGCAGAAAATAGGAAGTAATGGGTCATGTTTATTCCCGGAAATACAATAAGAAACGCCTGTGATAAGGCTCACAGGCCACGCTATGCCTAATGAGAACTTTAAAGTGACACTTTTCGTGCCTTCGGGTGTTTAAATGGCAAATGGGCTTTTCCATTTGCTATTTTTGCATGAAACGCGGGAACTTTTTTGAAATTTTGTATTAGTATCATCGCCTTGTTGCTCACGACCGCCGCTTTCGCGCAGTCTGTTCCCGGCTCTTCAACCGCTGACACCGCGCAGGTCGCGGGAATCGTCTTCAACGGCGTGGTGCGCGACGCTTCCTTCGCCGCGGGCGAAAAGCTGAACGTGGAAATTCTCGAATCGGGCGAGGCCATCCAGACCGTCGTGGGCGAGCCCTTCCGCGCAATCCTCCCGGAAGATACGCTCTGGAACGTGTGCGTTACCAATTCCGATACCGCGGGTGCCGAGAAGGAAAAGTGCTACGAACTTGTCTACACCGGGGCCGAACGCAGTTTCTCGCAGGCGCTCGGCGACGGGTTTGCGGAGGATGCCGGTGCTCAGGTGGACTCTCTTGCCCCTACGGGGCTGCGGAGTGACGATGCGGGTGATTCCGCGGGCGCGACCCCGGGCGATTCTACAGGTGTCATCCTGAGCGGAGCGCAAGCGGAGTCGAAGGATCCAGACCCGAATTCCACCCCTGCAGACAGCGCATCGCATGACAGCGCCGCTGCTCCCGAAAAGGACGTCGATGTCGATGCGCTCCTTGCCGCAGGCGATAAGGAAAAGAAGACCGAACTCAAGAAGGTCGTGGTGCAGTTGCGCAAGCGCCCCAAGCGCAAGCCGGGCGAATCGGTGGTTTCCGCGAAGTCCATCAAGCGCATGCCGGGCCTCGCCGAGGCCGATGTCATCAAGAGTATCCAGGCGCTCCCGGGCGTAGTCGCGAGTTCCGATTTCAGTTCCAAGATTTACGTGCGCGGCGGTGCTGCCGACCAGAACCTGTTCCTGTTCGACAACGCGGTCGTGTATTCCCCGGTGCATTTCTTCGGGCTGTTCAGCACGTTCCTTGTGGAAGGCATCGATGACGTGCAGTTCTACAAGAGCGGGTTCCCGGCGCAGTACGGCAACCGCCTGAGTTCTGTGCTCAAGATGGACGGGCGCGCGGGCGGCCAGGATACTGTGGAGGAATGGTTCAGCAAGTCGAGTGTCAAGATAAGCACGTTTGCGGCGCAGCTCCATACCGAAGGCCACAAGGGCCCCGCACGCTGGGTGCTCGCGGGCCGCACCACCTACATCGGGTACATGCTCGACCTGTTCAATGCCATCGGGCTTCTGGACCTCGCGCTGGATTACGAGTTTACGGACTTACAGGGTACGCTTATGTACAACATAACAGACGATACCCGCCTCAAGTTCAGTTTTTACGTGGGCAAGGACGAACTGAGTTTCGACCCGCTGTATATGGACTGGGGGAATGTCGCCATCCCGATTAACGTAATGCACCGCATCAATGGTGACTGGGACTACAATGCCACCCTCGCATATAGCCAGTTCTACCAGACCATGAAAATCAGCGACCTCATGTCTATCGAGATGTTCCTCTACACCTTCACGGGCAAGCAGTGGGTAAACTACCGCGGTATCGATAACCACGTGCTTACCGCGGGCTACGAACTGGAATACGATTACGAGCATTACCGCGAGCAGATGTCGAATGCGAGCATTGTCGACATTCAGGAACCCTTCCACCACGTGGCCTACGTGCAGGATGCCTGGAAAATTTCTCCGGATTACCTGCTGCAATTCGGTATGCGTTTCAACTACCAGACCGGTGCAGAACATTTTGGCGTGGAACCGCGCGCATCGCTCACGGTAAACCTCGACGATACCAAGACGCTCGAGCTGTATGGCGGTTACTACCTGCAGTACCTGAACTCCATTATCTATACCGACCAGGAAACCCTCAACGAATTCTACTACCCGGCGACTACGACTACGAAGGGCAAGCATATTGACCCCGCATCGTCGTGGCTGTTCGCGGTGGAATACAGCCAGCGCGAGATTCTCGAGGACTATGATGCGACCGTGGGCGTTTACTACAAGACGCAGAATAACTTGAACACCTTCATGGTGGAGGTTGACAGCAGCGACGAATCGCAGTCGAAAGAGATGGTGATGGCGGATTACTTCGGGACGGCGGATGGTTACTCGTTTGGGTACGAACTTTCGCTGCGCAAGAATAAGGGCTGGTGGTTCGGAGGCATAAACTGGAGCCAGAGCATAAGCGTAATGCGCGCAAACGACGGAACCAAGGCGTATTTCCCGAGTTGGCACCAGCCGTACGCACTCAAGCTGGATTTGGGAATCAACTGGAAAGGCGACGAGGATGCGCTCTGGAAGCACGAGAAGAAGGGCCGCTATTTCCGCTCGTCATTAGCGCTCAAGTATTCCTCGGGAATGCCTATCAGCGAGTACAAGGGTTATTATTACCGCAAGGAAATCGGGAGCCAGGAATATTCAGACAAGATAACGGTGCTGCCCGGGAGCCGCAATGCGGGCCGCCAGACGGACTACTTCCGCATCGACGTGAAGGCCATTGACATCGGTCGCGAAGGCAAGTGGAACTTCAGCTGGACCATCATCAATCTGACCGACCACGACAACATGTTCTTCAGTTTCTACGATACGAGCAAGAACCCACCCGAAAAGACATCCATTTCGCAGTTCCCCTTCTTGCCCATCATGCTGAACTACGAATATTACTTCTAGTCGGACGAATCCTTGATGCAACGGACAGTGTACCTGTAGTTTTTGCCAGTGTAGTCTAGGAGGGTATTGTTGTTGGCAAATGATAAGTACTCAATGTAAGAATTGCTATTGCTGGCTTCAGTAGAACTCCAAAAAGCAGCTTCAGTATGGGCGCAGCGATCTCCTTTGTTAGTCATGTAACCGGCAGGCTCCGCAGTAAAGCCATAAGCATCTGTCCCGTTACTATTGTTCGTCCACTCGGACGTGGACTTGAGTTTTTTACCGGCCTCCGACGCACCGCCGACAGCACCAATCAGAACATTCCATTCGTTATTATTTGGCAGGTGCCAACCTTCTGGGCAAACCCCGCGCACAGGGGATTTCGGCGAACACTCCACTCCGTAGCCACATCCCTTGCCGTCCGTACTCCATGTGCCAGCACTGTCCATGGCGGCACTCCACAAGTAAAATCGTCCAAATTTTGCGCAAGACGTTTCATTATCGTCATAGCAGAAACTACTTGAGTCTAGTTCATCTGTAGGCTGCAAATGGGCATAGTTCAGGTTCTGCGCCATCCACACCTGGCCACCGATTTTCACGGTTTTATAAACTTTGCCATCGCGTTCATCCACCAACTCGCCATATTCGCAATTGTCTTCGGTTTTAGTCTTGCACTCCGTTGCCCAAGCTTCCGAACTGGGTTCTTCGCTGCTGGATGACGGAGTAACTTCGTCATCATCCTTTAGGCAACGGACACTATACTCGTCGTACTTCGCGGAGAAGCCTAGACGCGCAATGTCGCTGTCGTAGTCAAAGGCCGCGCAGTACGCATTGCGCCAATCGTCTTGGTCGGAAGTCCAAAAGTGCGCGTCCTCGCCCCTGTCGTTGAAATTTCTAGTATAGTACCCGTAGCCGGCAGGGAACACTGAGAAACCGAACGCATCTATGCCATTGCCATCTCTCGTCCAGCCGGATGTTGATTTGAGAACCTTGCCCGTAGTCGATGAATCACCGACTGCAGCGAATAGGGTGCTCCACTCCTTTCTTGTCGGCAAGTGCCAACCTTCAGGGCAAACTCCGTGAACAGGAGGCGCCGGCGAGCAGTTTTTTTGATATCCGCAACCTATGCCGTTCGTACCCCATTTGCCCACACTGTCCATGGCTGAACTCCATATATATAGGCGACCGTACTCGGAGCATCTGTAGAGGCTATCTTCGCCATAGCAATAGCTATGCCTAGTTTGGTAATTGAGATTTTCCGCCATCCACCATTGGTCACCAATCTTCACCGTCTTGTAAACTTGACCGTCGCGCTCGTCGACCAACTCGCCATATTCGCAATTGTCTTCGGTTTCTGACTTACAACCAATTTTTGAACTAGAAGACTGTTCCGAACTTGATGACTCCACCGAACTACTCGACTTTGCACTGCTGCTGGATACCGGAGGAACCTTGTCTTCATCCATGATGCAGCGGACAGAGTACCCGAGTTCCATATCATGCGTAGTATATGCCGCTCCATTACTTGAATAAGTGAAATAAAAGCAGGGGGCGTAACCAGCCAAGGAAACAGGTACAGAAAAAGCCCAAAACCGTGCTTCGGTCCCCATTTCGTAACCCACATGTCTTCCGTGTGTAGGGCGATAGCCGCTCGCCAAAATCGAAAAACCAGTTGAATTGGTTCTGGTGATACCTTTATAAGTTGTCCATGAGCCTGTTGCCTTAAGAGCTTTTCCTGCACCACCTTGGCCGCCAACTTCTGGTGAATAAATCAGCGTTTCCCATTCTTCGGTCGTAGGCAAGTGCCAGTCGGTAGGGCAAGCACCTCGTATATGGCTAGGATAAGGGCAACCCTCTCTACCATATGTACATCCGCCTTCTCCTTTGCCCAATGCTGCGGACCACATATATAGGCGACCATGAACATCGCAACTAGATTTACTATCTCCATAGCAAAAACTGTTTTCTACTTCGAAGTTCAGGTTCTCCGCCATCCACACTTGGTCACCAATTCTCACGGTCTTGTAAACTTTACCGTCGCGCTCGTCGACGAATTCACCATAATCAATATCAGGGTTCAAATACTCCCATGCGCTTCTCCTACTCGAAGAACTGCCGCTTGATTTTACACTGCTGCTACTCGACTTTACGCTAGAACTGGATGGATTCCCTCCGCTTTGTTCCGAGGATGACTGCACAACAGATGAAGATGTTTCAGTCGAAGAGTCATCGCCCGGGCGCGAGGTGAAACTGCTTTCGTCGTCACCACAGGCAACGAGGAAAAGAAGCAGGCTAGTAATTGCTATGGATCCTATCGCGCTTCGCGCTCCAGGATGACACTTCCTAAACACGCACATCATCAGTTCTCCTTTCCCCAATACATCCAAACCTAAAATCCATCAACTCAAGTGAAGTGTCAGGGTCTTGCACAAGGGAAAAACATATCGAAATCGCGCTGTATTTGCTCCCCGGTGGATCTGTAGAAATTATCCCCAAGGTAGTAGTCACAGATGGTTTCTCTCATTCGCGTAAATTCTTTGAGACTATGCTTACCACGCTGAGCCTCAATCGTAAGGTCGATTAGTTCCAGTGCCCTAAAAATAGCCCTTTCAACTTGGTTCTGGTTTCCTTTAGCCTTCCAACGGTTCGCACGCGAAATCTCGCTGCCGATATTCAGCATCTGCATCGACAATGGCATTTTTGCCCATCGTCCCGCTGCAAGTTCCTTATGTTGAGCATTCTCTACTTGCATAAGGAATAGATTATATTCTTGATTTTTTCTTGGGTGGCAGGGTTTTCGACGCCACGGCTACGATTACCCTGATTAGGACGAATATTAATCAACGAATCAAATTCAAGGAAGTCTTCCCCTTCCATTTCTGGATAAAGGTTGAAGCCCCAAAGATCTCCTTGTTTGGACCCTTCTTGCAAAAGAAGGGTTTCCAAGTCGGCATGCATTTCCGCGTCCAAAGCAATTTTTCTTTTGGAAATATCAACAACGCCCTTGACCATATCGCCAAAGTAATGTGTCTGCAGTTCCAACAGAATTTTCTTGTCAAACGGTTCAGAATAGATTACCATACAACACAATTATAACAATAAAAGATTTGGTTCGTCGGTAAAAGACTTTAGAACATCACCCTGTAGCGGATAAGTTTCTCGTGACGGCGACCCTTCAAGTCGCGGTAGCCCTTGCCCAGCGCACGCACGTTACCCGCACGGAGGGTACGTTCGTCGCGGGTATCAATGCGGCGGATTGCATCCGTCGAATCCTTCACGCCTTCGTCGAACTTGATGTTGCCGAGGAGCGTTTCGCCGCCTAGGCCTTCCGCCGTCAGGTAGAAGTCCTGCACTCCCTTGAGTTCCGGCATGTTGGAGCAGCGCACGTCAATCCACTTGCTCGCATCGCCTGCCGAGGGGAGTTCGCATTTTGAAATCACGTCGCCCTTCTTGCTTTCCTTACGCAGCGAAAGCGTACCGCCGGCTCCGTTCTTCACCTGCACAAGTACGCCTGGGCCCACGATGGAATCAGTAATCACGTTCTCGAAAATCGCATAGCCGCCGTCCTTGATGGCGAACTCGTCATCAGCCGTCAAACGCACGCGGATGCCGTTGTCAAAGCCGTTCGCCGGAATCGTATCGCGGATAATGCGCAAGAAGTCGAGGCGGTCAAGTTCCGCATAGTGCTTGCCCTTCGTAATCTCGATGAAGTTCGAACCGCGCTTGAGTTTCGTGGGAATGTACACCACCGACTTCTCGGGGAATGCGCTCCACGCGCCCGTCAGCGGCAGTTGCACTTCCTGGTTCTTGCCGTTGATGCTCACGAAGTGCGAACTTCCGTTCGCGCCGTCTTCGGTCCAGTTGTTATCGTAGCGGTAGCGAATCAGGTAGTCGCCCGCCTGCGGGATAATCATCGGCAGGCGAATCTTGCTGTCTTCGTAGTTGATGTAGGCGCAGAACTCGCCGTTCGATGCATCGGAGCTACTCGAAATATCCACGTGCGTCAAGGCGCCATGTTCCGCCTCGGCGCTCAGGTAACGCCCGAGGAAGGGCTGCCCCAGTTCCGGCCAGCCGTCGTCGGTATAAACGATGTCGCGAACTTGTATGTAAGAATTTCCGCCGTCGTTCTTGTCGTAGTAATGGTTCACGAAACGCTGGCGGTTCACGTCCTGGAACGCCTCGCCGCCCGCAGGCCCGTAGTAGCGCCCGTAACGGCTCAACAGAATCGTGCCGCCGCCATTCAGGAGAGCCTTGCCGCTGCGGTCCACGTATCCGCCGTCGATGCGGTTGGAGCGCCCGACCGTCGTCTTGTAGGAATTGTTCTCGAGGTCGGCACCCTTCTTGCAGCAGTTGTCCCACGCCGTAAACAGGTAGTAGTAGCCGTCGTGCTCGATGAGGCTTGCGCCCTCGATGCCCGAACCGCCGCGGTTTGCGATGTTCTGCATCTTTGCACCGTCTTTCACCTTGCCTGTTTCTTCGTCCAGTTCAAGAATGTGGATGCCCGTGCCCCACGAACCGAACGCCATCCAGACCTTGCCATCGTTGTCCTTGAGCACCGCCGCGTCAATCGCGTTGTAGGCATCGCTCTTGACCGTGTGAATCACCTCGCCCATGTCCGTCCAGCCGTAGCCGGGTTTTGTCGGGTCGATTTCCTTGCTCGCCATGAACCCCATGCCCGACGAACGGATGCCCATCTCGGAGCCGCAATAGTACATGCGGTATTCCCCGCCGATGTAATGAATGTCCGGCGCCCAGATGTCAATCATGTTCGGCGCATACTTGTAAAGCCACTTCGAAAATTCCGGCATGGCGGGCTCGCCGTTCTTCCAGTTCAGCGCATCCTCGGAAAACTGCATGAGCATGTGGTTGTCCGTCGTGGCAAGCGCATAGCCGTCCTCGTAACGGATGATGTCCGGGTCATGCCCCGCCCAGCGCGTCTCCTTCGCGTACCAGTCGGCCGCAAAAGCCGAATAAGCCAAAGTAAGCATTGCCGCAGTCGTTACGACAGACGCCTTGCCAATCCCGAATTTCATTTTTCCTCGCTTTACCCATACACCACTCACTAAATTTATACTCCCCTAAGCCTTTCGTCAACCATCCAACAATCCAATACCATTGATTTTTTCGCAATAAGAAACAGCGTTTTTCAGCATCCAACCGCTTGCGAACCCGCATAAATAAAGGTATATTCAGAAGGCAGTCTTATAAGGGCTCTTTATGAGTCGAGGTAAAACTTACAACTCGTTCGATTCTCGTGAGGTGGCCGAAGCTTTTGCAAATGAAATTTTGAAAGATATAGAGGAATGGAAATAAATGAAGAAGAAAAAAATCATAATAAGACTTTTGATAGCTTTGTTGTGTGCGATTATTTTTGCGTTGTTGGTTCCTTACGTTTACGGAGAAAGATTTACGCATTGTCGCTGGGGAATGGCTTTTTTATTTTGGATGTTTTGTTCTGCTATTGCAATATCTCCTGAAATCACGATAATTCCCATGAATTTAATAGAGAAAAAGAAACGGGAACAAACATTTGATGAAATTCTTTCTGGTAAAGAGGAGCCTAAAGAGGAGGAAGACTTTGATTCACTAATTTCCAAGAAGAAATGAGATTTGTTATCTTATAGGGGCTCTTTATGAGCCGAGGTAAAACATCCGAAGGCTATATTGCTCTAAATACACCAAGCCATGTAAAACGGAACCTTCATTACCCCGCCTTCAACCGAAAAATGTATCGGGTGAATTATGAAACACCCGAACATAAGAAAAACGATAAGTCGTTTTTTTTAATAAGCCCTTAGAACATCACCCTGTAGCGAATCTGCTTGTCGAAGCTACGGCCCTTGAGGTCGCGGTAGGCCTTGCGGGCGGGCACCTGCAAATCGTGGCGGACTGCGCGCGGGGCAATCGCGGTCGTTCCGCTGCTGGAACTAGACTGCGGTTCAGCGGTCCCTGAGCTGGTCGAAGGGTCGCTGGAGCTGGAAACCGGGTCGCCACACGGTGCTTGGTTGCAGACAACCTGCATCGGCTCAAAGATGAGATTCCCGAGAATCGCCTCGCCGGAAATTCCCGATGCCGTCAGGTACAGGTCCTTGATGCCGCGCAGGCCCATATCGCCCGAGCATTTCGCCGCAGACCAGCCGCCATCCATGAGAGATCTATTTGACAGGTCACATGTGAAGACCGCAGTCCCGTCCTTCTTGCCGTCGCGAATCACGATCTTACCCGACGAAGCATTTTTCACCTGAAGGAAAACATTGCCGATATCCTTGAGCGAATCCAGCACCACGTTCTCGAAAATCGCGTAACCGCCGTCCTTGATGGCGAACTCGTCGTCCTTCGTGAGACGCACGCGGATGCCGTTGTCAAAGCCGTTCGCCGGAATCGTATCGCGGATAATGCGCAAGAAGTCAATGCGGTCGAGTTCCGCGAAATTACCGTTAGGCGAAGGCTCGATTTCGATGAAGTTGCCACCGCGCTTGAGTTTCGCGGGCACCATCACGACGGAGTTTTCGGGGAAAGTGCCCCAGGAACCTGTGGGCGGGAGCGTCACCGTCTGCGACTTGCCATTCACCGTCACCTTGTGCGTCGCGGCCGCATCGCCACCGTTCGCGTAGCGGTAACGCAGCAGGTAATCACCCGCCTGCATAATGTTCATCGGCAGGCGAATCTTGGAGCCCTCGGTATTCACGTACGCGAGGTATTCCCCGTTCGAGGCCGTATTGCTGCGGGTAATCGCGAGGTCGCCCGAAACAGCGCGGGTTAGCACGCCATGCTCGACTTCGGCGCTCAAATAACGCCCGAGGAAGGGCTGTCCCATCTCAACCCAGTTATCCTCGGTGAAGACAATATCACGTATATGAATGTGATTGTACTTGTCTCCGTTCAAGTCGTAGTAGTGGTGCACAAATCGCACGCGGTTCAGGTCTTGGAAGGCCTCGCCGCCGCCCGGCCCCACGTAGCGTCCGTAGCGTTCCAACAGAATCGTGCCGCCGCCGTTCGCCATGGTGTAACCGGCGCGGTCCTTGTACGGGCCAGTTACTTTGTCTGCACGGCCGTAAGCCGTCTTGTACGTTGTCTGCTCGATGTTTGCGCCCTGCTGGCAGCACTTGTCCCATGCGGTGAACAGGAAATACTGCCCGCCATGCTCAATCAGGCTCGGGCCTTCTTCGGCGCCGCCGCTCGCGCTGCTGGTACGGCGCGCAATGTTGTAGACCGTCTTGTCGTCGCTCGCCTGGTAGCCTGTCGTTGCATCTAACTTAATCAGCTGAATGCCCAACCCGAACGAACCGAAAGCCATCCAGTAATTGCCCTCGGTGTCACGCACAACGTCGGCATCGATGGCATTGTACTTGTCGCTAGTCGTCGTGTGGAAAACGTGGCCGTGGTCGGTCCAGCCGTAGCCCGATGTGCCCGGCATAATGGACTTTGTGGACTGGTAGCCGATTGCCGAAGAACGCTTGCCAAAGACGGACACGCAGTAATACACGCGGTACTCGCCGTTCATGTAGAAAACGTCGGGAGCCCAGATGCCTTCGGTGCCCGGAGCGTAAGTGTAGGCCCACTGCGGAATGGCGCTCACGGTCGACTTGTGGTCGCGCCAGGTGTATGCGTCTTCGGATGTCCAGAGCTGCAGATTGTTGTTGGTGCTCATGAGGGCGTAGCCGTCCTCGAACCGTACCATGCTCGGGTCGTGACCGGGTTGCAAATTATCCTTCGCATACCAGTCGGCAGCGGAGGAAACCGACACTCCAAACGCAAGCCCAAGGCCAACACGCCCGAACATAGCACGCACGCCGAAGCGTGATCCCATACCAAACATAAACTGCTCCCTTTCCGAGGTTTACACGCAGTAATATATATTAATTGAGAACCGTAGTCAACATATTTTTGCTTTAAAAGTCTACATAATTGTGCAGAAATACACTGTTGAACAATATGTCAGCGTTGTTTATGTAATAAAAAGTCTACGTTTGACTTGTTTTTTATATTTTAGCCATGTTCATATTCCTGTTTATCCTTCTCGCGGGCCTCGCCCTTATATACATAAACGTGAGTGCTGTCGCCCCGGGCAAGAAGGGCAAGCTGGTTGCGCTCGGGGTGCTTGTCGCGATTTTTGCAGGCATGTCGTTCCGCGATACGCTCGCGGGTAGTGCCGTGGTGGCGTTTACTTCGGTATGGCTGTGCCAGGCGTTGCTCGTTTATATCCCGTGGGGCATTTTCAGGGTGGTGCGGAGAATCGTGAGGCGCGCCCCGATGGAGGCGGGCATGCTTATGCGCGTGAGCCGCGGGCTGCTCGCATTTACCGTCGCGCTTACCGCGGGCCTGTTCCTTTACGGCGTTCCGCACAATAGTGAGTACAAACTAATAGAAGCCCGCGTGGAACTGCCCGCGCGCTACTTTGCGGAGCCCCAGGCAGGCGATGCATCTGATGCAAATGACAGTACCCAGGTCGGCGATGCGCCTGACACCCTCGCGAAACCAGAAGCTGTCGCGGTTGTGGAACCTCGCGCCTTCACTGCCGTATTTTTCAGCGACATTCACGTGGACCCGCTGTTTGACCGCGCAAAGCTTGAACGCATGATAACCCACGTGGATTCCATTGCGCCCGACTACCTGCTTTTCGGCGGCGACCTTGCCGACGTGCCGACGCCGAAGCTGGACGAGTGGGGTTATGATAGTTTGTTCAAAACGCTGACCTCGAAGGCGAAAATCGCCGCCGTCGCCATCAACGGGAATCACGAGGGAATGCAGGAACGCCCCGGTTCCGATCCCGATTCATGGATGCGCAAGGTCGGGTTCGTGATGCTCGACGATTCTAGCGCCTGCATCGGGCCTGCGTGCTTTACGGGCCGTACCGATTTCCAGGTGGCGCGCCACCGCGACATCGACCGCCTGCCGCTTGCGACTATCGCCCCGCGCGATACCACGCGCCCGTGGATCCTGCTGGATCACCAGCCGAAGGGAATCGAGCCGGAATATTCCGGACGCCTGCCCGACTACGCGCTCTCGGGACACACGCACAACGGGCAGTTCTTCCCCGGGAACATCGTCATCAATTTCGTGTGGAGGCTCGCATTCGGCGAGGGCGTGCTTGATGGCGTACGCTGGCTCGTAAGCGCCGGCGTGGATTGCTGGGGGCCGCCCGTGCGCGTAGGCACCGACGCCGACATGTGGGTCTTGCACTTTGTGGCCGGCGGGCGATAAACGATAAACTATAAACGACAAACCGCACACAGTAACTGCACACAGTAAACTGCGCGCGGTTCGCCTGCGGCAAGATTCGCTACCACAGCATCGCTTTCGTCACGTCGCTCGCCTCGTTCTTGCCGCCGTGGGCGCTGTCGCTGCCCGAAGACGCTTCTGTCCCGAGGAACCTTTCCTGTGCATCGTTGATGAACCGGATTTTTCCGTGGTTGTTGCCCTTCTTGATGATTTCCATATTGAAGAACTTCGCCACCCTCATGCCGTCCTTGCTCTGGACGCCTTCCTGCCGCGCCGCCATTTCGAGCTCGCGTTTTTTCGCGTCGTACTCGTTGAAGGTACGGACCGCATCCGCGTTGGCCGCGAGGATATCCTCGATAAATGACTTTGTCCGTACCCTTGGCGACTTGTCCGTAGTGGGCACGTTCGGTAGGGCGAGCGTCAGTATGCGCACCAGCTGGCACATGTATTCGTTCGGGTACATCTCGCTTTCGGGCGGGAGTACGAGCGGCAGGTAACGGACTCCCTTGACGTTCTTTGAATTCAGGTTCTGCCTGAGCGCATCCGATTTTGTAGACGCCTGGTGCAGCTGTTCCCTTGCATCGCGCAGTTCCTCTTCCGCCTTCTCGCGCTTTTCGTCCGCCTCCACGGCGAGGCTTTCCCAGGTGTTGCGCTCGTCCAGACAGTTGTCGTACTTTCGCTTGAGCGAATCGTATTTCGCGTGCTCGTCCTTGTACTGGTCGCGTTCCGCCGTGACGCGCTCAAGGTCGTTCATCAGCTTCTCGACAAGGCACGACATGTCCATGCGGGCCTGCCGCGCCTGCAGCCATTCCTCGCGCATCTCGTTTATGGTATTTAGCTTCTCGACACGTTCGCGCTCGACAAGTTCGTTCTCGTAGCTTTCGCGTGCCGCGAGCAGGTCGTCCCATGTGAAGTTGAACTTGAGCGAGAGATTCGCCTTGAGAATCTTGAGGAATATGTCCTGCACCAGCGTCTCGGGATTCTCGGCCCAGTCCACCACGTCGAAACGGTTGAATATGGTAATGGGCTGGCCCGTGTAGCAGATGCCGATCTCGCCACCCTGTGGTATTCGTTTGTCTGTAAATTCCTGTGCGAGGCGGTCCCTCAGCATGGGGTTCTGCTCTGCGAATACGTGCGCGACGCCGAACAGGCTTTCGGCCACCTTGCTCGGCATGAGCGCGTGAGTCTTTGCCGAACAGCTCAGGTACACGATGGGCAGCACGTTGCGTAGCCCGCCGGTCAGCGCGTTTTTCGCACGGTCAATCTCGCTCGGCTCCAGGATATGCGCCTGCCGCTTTATCTCGTCGATGGCGCCGTCGCCATCCTGGAAGTTCGTGAGCAGGAGCTCTATGACGCGCGGGCGTGCAATTCGCGGCGGCCGCTTGTCGCGCCCGAGGTCGCAGTCCAGCGAGACGAAGCAGAACGCGTGCTCCTCCGTCCTCTTGATGGCAATCTGCGTTTTCCAGATGCGGCCGGACACGGCGTCCTTGGTGGTGAACGTGAATCCGATGTAGTCGCAGAGTTTCCACGAGAAGGAGTTGTATTCCAGCTTGTCGCCCGCAAACTCAAACTTGCCGGATGGTTTCTCGTCGAAGTCGATTTGCCGGGGTAACTTCCGGAATAGGTGCTCGTAGTACCGTTTGCCACGCTCGTCCTTGCTGCTGCCGAGCCAGGCGTATATGCATTCGCGGTACAGCTCGTCCCACGGCATGTCACTACGCAGGTTAAAAGAAGTTCTGATTAACTGCATAAAAGTCCCCTAGAAATTTTTTTTGGAAAGATAGTTGAAGGAAGGGAGGGTGTCAATGGACTCCCCGGGCAACAGGACCGCTGCGCTAGTAGTCCTTGCCGATTCCAGTCTGGCGGAGCCTGGCCCGGGGAGCAAAACATTACTTGTAGCCAAGCAATTTCTTCTTGTGCTCAATAAGTTTCGCCTGCTCCTTGATATGGACCAACGCCGGGATTGGACGCAAGGTAATCTTCAGTTCTTCCTTTTCCAGTTCTTCAATCTTGCCCGCATCCTTTGCCGCCATGCCTTTGATGATGTCGACGATGTCGTCAATTTGTTCAACACCGATGGCTATACCTCCCGTGACATTCGCAATCCAGGAGAAAAATTCGGGATTGCCAAGTCGGGAGACACGACGACTGAAATTGCCGATTTCTACTTCGTAGAGCGTAGATTGGCGGCGGTAATCGCAGCCTGCCGAGCAGTATACTGTGTTTATGGTGACCTGCTTTTTGAAAAGCGACTCGGTGATTTTGAAATAGTCGTGCTGGTAAGGGCATTCGCTAACTTCGTGCGGCCGGGCATCGCCGAAAAGGACAACGGAATGCGTGTTGATTTCACTCCAGTTCATTTCGAGTGCGTCGTGAAGTGCGTCTTCCACTGCTTCGTCTTCATCACCGCCGTATCCATCGGGCGTACCCAAGATAAACGACTGCAACTGCTCGACATTGACCGTTAACGGCTGGACTTTCGTGATGTAGGGGTCTCCGCTCCCGTGATCCAGGTAAAAGATGATGCCTATGCGCAGGTTGGGGATGAGTTGGAAAAGCGTCGTGCATATTTCGGTAAACTTACGTTTCAATATTGCGTGGTAGGCGGACATAGATCCCGTTAAATCGCCCATCAGCACCAGGTCGAGCCCCTTGTGCGCTTGCTGTTCCTTCTGCATTTTCTGCTTTATGGAGTCTCCCTTGAGGACGTTTCCCAAAGCCCCCTGCTTTTGCACGGAGGCAATGTTGAATGTCTTGATAGGCTTGTCGTCTTTCTTAACGACAAGGCTTCCGCTAGGCTTCTTGAGGGCCGGCAGGTGGAGTTTTGTTTCTACTTTTTCCATGGTTATTTCTCCCGTGTTTTGTGTGAATCTCTTGATGCGACGTAGGTACTGTCGTAAGTCGCTCTCTTTTCCGCGTTGGACAGTATATCCCACGCCTCGTTCAGTTGCTTGAACCGTTCGGTGTATTCCTCGCGATTATCTTCGGTCGCCTTGTCCGGATGGAACATCTTGGCCATCTTCCTGTACTGCCTCTTGAGTTGCTTGATGTCAAACTCCGTGTAGTCTGTGGCTTCATCATACTCGTCGTCGTAAAGGACCTTGTACAGGTCGATCCATCCGTCCGATGTATCCGAGGCTTCTTCACCTGGGGCTTCCGATGCGCTTGCGTAATTATTCAAGATGGTGATGATGTCTTCGTAACCCTTGCAATAACTCAAGCCTTCGACTATGTTCCTGTAGCTTTCCGCAAAAAAGAATGATTTCAGGTACTTGTCGGCTTCGAGAACGCAGTTCTCTATTTTCCCGAGCCACACGGAAAAATCGAGGCCTGAAGATTCGGCATGCTCCTTGATGGCGGCGTATTGGCTTTTGAGTTCTTCGTAGGCAAGATTGATTTCGTCAATAGGCACAGAGAACCCTTTGAATGTTCCGCTTGCATATTTCTCGTCAAGTTCTTTGAATTTCTGTATCGATTCCTCAAGAGCCTTGATGCTGACGCGGATGGTTTCCTTGACTACAATCTTCGCCTTTTTCCCATCTTCGCTGTCATCATACTTGATGTTGTCGAAGGTTTCGGATACGGCTTCCATATCGGCCAATTTTCGGTCGTATTCCTTGATTTTCTCGTTAAGGTTGTTCTCTATCTCGGAGCGGTCCTTTTCCCAGCGCTCCTTCTCGGCTTCGAACGCTTCTCGTTTTTCGCGTTCTCGAGATTCAAACGTTCTTTCCTTTTCCTCCACTTCGGCCAATCGCGACGCGATGGAAGATTCCCTTTCGGAACATTCCTTTTCGCGGGTTTCGAGATTCGCTATTTTAGCCTTGTATTCATCTTTGAGCGCGTCGGCTGTTTTCTGCTTTTCTTCGTAGGTTTCCTTTTCCTGATTGCACTCCTTTTCTGCTTTCTCGGCCTTTGCGACCCTGTCCTTCATGGCGGAGCGCTCGTCTTTGATGTTTTGGCGCTCGGCGTCAAGGTCGGCATCCTTGATGGCAACGCGCTGTTCATCCTTGCGGACATTTTCGCTCCTGATGTGTATTGATATTTCTTCCTTGCGGATGGCCTCCTTGCGATCCTTCAGGTCATCTTCCCAATCTGCCAGGCGGTTCTGCTGCTGTTGCAGTTCCACTTGCAGCGAGCGGTTTTCGTCAACGGTCTTTTGGAAGTCGGCGACCTGGTTGTTGAATACGTCAATGCCTTGCCTAATTCCGTTGCTATTGAGGATGGATTGGTTCAGCACATCGATCGCCTGAGTGTTTATGGCCGCAGACTTGGTTAGGTTTCGCTCCGTGCGCTTAATCCGCTTGGCCTGCTCACGTTCCCGCAGGGCCTGCTCTTTTTTTCGCTTTCCGAAATTGAATATCGAAAACATCATAGTGTTCCTTTTTGGTGGTAAAAGTGATGCTCATAATATACTCTTGATATGCGAATTCTTTGTTCGTACGAACTGTATGTTCGTAAAATGAAAATTCAATGAAAAAGTTGTTTCCTTCGTGAAAAATTTTGGTTATATTTAAAACCAAGAAAAAAGGAATCTACTATGACTGAAGCCGACATCTTACAAAAACTTGACGATGCTTTTAATGCTCTCTCCCAAGAGCGAAAGACCATCGTCGTACCACTTGTGGAGATGATAAAAAAAGCGGGGCTTGACAAAAAGCAAGCCTCAAATTATGAGCGGATTCTCAGTTCTTCCGGAAATTTTAAACTGGATCACAAGAAGGAAGGCGTTCTTGTGAATCATAAAAAATTTAAACCTATGGAGAAACCCATGACCACCTCCCAAGATACGGCAATTAATAATATGAACCTCCATGACAGAATCAAGGCGTTGCGAGATGCACTTTCTGAAGGTCTTTACGAAAAGGATGAAGCGGTTCGCCTTGCTTTACTTACTGCAATTTCTGGCGAAAGTATCTTTTTCTTAGGAAAACCCGGTTATGCAAAAAGTATGATTGCCTGCCGCATTAAGGAAGCATTCAAGGCTGATGATGGCAGCGATGCAAAATGGTTCGAATATCTGATGAACCAGTTCTCAACACCGGAGGACATTTTTGGCCCTATTTCACTAAAAGCCCTAAATGCGGAAGGTGAAAGCGAAGAGGAAGAGTACAAGCGAATAACAAAAAATATGTTGCCTGAGGCAGACATCGCCTTTTTGGATGAGATTTGGAAAGCGAGTGCAGCGATTCAGAATACCTTGTTGAATATTATAAATGAACGTAAGTTTAGCAACGGCGGTGAAAGAAAAAAAGTTCCGCTTAAAGCGCTTTTCACAGCGTCAAACGAACTTCCCAAAAAGAATGAAGGCCACGAAGCATTATTTGACCGCTTTATTTTACGCTTAATTGTTAATCCGATCCAAAACGAAGACAATTTTTTTGAAATGGTTGATGAGTCAACATCGCACGAATTTAAAATGCCTGATGGTGTAAAACCTATTTCTGTCGGAGAATGGAATGCTTGGAAAGAAAAAATAGATGAAGTTTCGCTTTCTGATGCCGCAAAATCTGTTATTCGCGCGGTTCGAAACGAATTGGTTCTTCGTAATGAAGCAATGAGCGAAGATGAAAAGAAAAATGACGAGTTGTTTGAAGTAAGTGACCGTCGTTGGAAAAAGATTGTTCATATTTTGAAGACGTCTGCGTTCCTTAATGATCGTACCGAAATTGACTTGATGGACTGTCAGCTTATTGAGTACTGTATTTGGAGTACTGAGAAACAACAGAAACTCGCTCGCGAAATTGTCGAAAAATGCATTCAGCAAAATGGCTTGGATTGTGATACCGCCATAGACGAAATTAAAGAGCAAATTGAAGAATTTGAAAAGAAGGTCAATGAGCAATGGTTTTATATGGAGGGTGATAAGCCGCTGACTTACAAAATGCGAGATGGGAAGCTAGCATATAAAATTACCCAGCCTAAAGAGATTAAGAGCTATGATAGCATTACCCCTGCGTATCTTTGTAAAGAATACGAGCATTCTTCTTATGATCGTCACGGAGCATATTATGATAAAAATGGTGATTTTATGGGCGATTATGATTATTACTTCAAAGATAACAGCTTCGTATTATATGGTAAGCATGTGAATTGGATTGATGGATATACGGACATTAGTTATTCTACAGAAATCGCCACAAAGACCGGTGGATTAATGAAAAAAAATTTTTCTGATATAGCCCACGAAACTCTTCAAGAAAGATTCACTAAAGCGGCTTACATGCCGATTGTATCACAGATAGAATCTGAAATAACAAAACTGAATGACCAAAAAAATAGCAGTGCTATTCCATTCAAATCAAATTTATTTGCCAATCAAGAGTATAATACAATTATCACCACAAAAATAGACGATGCAATTCGTGAACTTCAAGATGCACAGATTTCTCTTGATAAGCAGCGTAATCGCTATTTAAATACAAAGCTCAGTAGTAAATTTACCGTGGGTGATGTAATCCTCAAAAATGGAGTCGTTTTCTCCGCTACAGAAGTTGCTGCATTAACAACGGAACAGAAGAAAGATGTAATTGCTGTTGTTTGCATTACAGGCGAAAAAACATACGCAATTGGAATTGATCAGTATATGGAGAGTTGGGAGGATATTCCAGAAATTGCATCTAACTACGCAAGCAACAACGATCTTCCAAATGAATATTCTTCTAATTGGATAGTCCCAAATAAAGATTTGCTACATATGATTTGGCAAAATAGGGAAACGATTAACAAGTCTTTGGAACAACTTGAGTCTGCATGCACATTAGACGAAGAAGAATATTGGTCTTCAAGCACAAATGGTAATTCTGCGGCATTTTATCAAATGTTTGACGAAGATGGGCAAATAGACCATACTACAAAAGACCATGAATACTCTGTTTGCGTAATTCGCGAATGGGAAAAAGAATAAGTACAAACTATGACCTTGCTTGATAACGAAATAGAAATCCTTCGCCAGAAATTTCCTGACGGCACGCCGAATGTTCATTCTCTTTCGGATGAACAAAAGGCGTGGCTGCATATGAAGATACAGTCTATTGCAGAAGGAATTGTTCCCTCTCCAGTGATAAGTCAACTTGAAAAAATCGGAAATCGTCTAACGCATGCAACGGAAGATATTCCTGATGATGAAATGCAGAAAATTGTGTCGTTTATTTTTGCAAATATGAATGAGATTGAGAACATACCGAAAAGAGGATGAAAATGACAAAAAAGGATTTTCGTTCTAATTGTCGTAAGGCTCTTAATGTACTTGAAACTATACGAAAAAAATTCCCGTTAGGAATTTCGGATGTCTCAGAAATTTCAGATGAATCACGAGCCTTGATACAGGTTAAAATTCAACAATTCCGTGAATGCGTAAAAGGAGAAGGGCGACTCTTGTCCAAATATTCTTGGTGGAATCCGATGAGACTATCAAGAAATAAAACAGCCCACACAAAAAAAGACCTTTCTGATAAAGAATTCTCAGGATTATGCGACACCCTTTTTCAAAATATTCAAAAGATATCAGATGATTTATGTAAAATCATAGGTATTCATCGTCATCATTCTAAGAAAAAACGCAAATTCGAAAACTTTGCTCCAAGTAGCGCTTTTGGTACAGAAGCGGATAGAAAACAGCTTATTGACGCAATGGAGGATTTGGCATCACCTGTTGAGCCCACCGATATTAAGATTGAATTTCCCCAGAATGATTATGCAAAGCTTGCTGAAAAGACATTCTCAGATATTCTTGACCATGATGACATAAAGGATTACATCCAATCTCATGAAGGGGTCTCTGAAAATATCCAGACCGATATTCTTGAATGGCTGCAGCTAACAAAGGAAACACTTGACAAGGAAGACCCCTTCCTAGATGAATCTATTTTTATCGAACAACACAAGAAATGGTCTGCTATAGATGTAGCTACAGATTTAACGAATGAGAATTCAAAAATTCAATACCACTATAGACGATTGCCTTCTGTAAGCGAATCGAAACGGGGGGCAATCGCCCCAAGCAATCTTAATTTCAATTTCTATAAGAACCAATTTGCAGAACAGAAAAAAGAGCCAAAAAAGGATGACAAAGATAAAGCACCTATCCAATGGAAATCTTTGGAGCAACTGGAAGTTCTTCGCAGAAATTTCATCGGCGACATGGAAGAATGCTTTATTGACCGCAAAAATAAATGGGAACAAGAACGTATTGATGAAATGCGAAAGACGTTCCTAGAAGAGCTGTATAAAAAAATACAGAATTTCAAGCGTCTTGAAAAACTCCTTTCCCCATTCATCAAGAATTTTGGGCGGCTTTGGGATTTGTCCGAAGGATTTTTTGAAACTAGTGGCTTTGAAATTCTGGAACAATTCGCAAAACTCCTTGAACAAGATCAATCGTTGCAAGAACTTGCAGAAATCTTGGGTAAGCAGAATCGCGCACAATCCATTTTTGAAAAGGAACTTCGCGATAAAGTTGTCATAAAGACAGAATGGCATCCCCAAAATGCCTATCGTGGAGAGATTAAAGGCATTTGTTTTTCGAACGATATATCATCGATCTTGCCAAGTGAATTGGCATTAATGAAAAATCCGGCAACAAAGAAACTCTTCCAGCTGCGATTCGCCCAAAAGCAGCTGTTGTCTTTCGAATACCAAAGAAATGTCGAAAGGACAAGAAAAGAATCTACACAGGAAGAGGTTTCCATTGAAAAGAAGGAACCCAAAGGTCCTATTATTATCTGTGTAGACACAAGTGGTTCTATGCATGGAACACCGGAAAACATTGCAAAAACCGTGACATTCGCCTTATCCAAAATCGCACTCGAAGAAGAACGAAAATGCTACCTGATTTCATTCTCTACAGGAATAGAAACTCTAGATATGAGAGATTTCAAAAAAGGCGATAGTTTGCAGAAACTCGTTCGTTTTCTACAGATGTCTTTTAATGGCGGCACAGATGCGAGCCCGGCATTGCAGCATGCAATAAAAATGCTTCAATCCAACGATTATAAGAATGCAGATGTCCTTATGATATCGGATTTTGTAATGGCAAATCTTCCGCGCAATTTAATTGATGCTATAGAAGTAGAAAAAGAAAAGAATACCGATTTTTACAGCCTTGTAATTGGGACAAGCGGCAATCAAGGCACAATAGATTGTTTCAATCACAACTGGTCGTATAATACAAACGATATCCATGCATCACGACATTTAGTTGAACAGTTGCATTCCATAAAAATGCGTCCCACAAGTCAAGGATTATCCGACAATGCCGACAAATAAAAACGCATTCTTACGAATAAAGATTCTCGATGGACTACTTTCAGAGAGCGTAGTTCGCCGTTACACAATGAACGATTTGACAAGATTGTGCAATGAACAGCTTGAGATATCTGGCGAACGCCAAGTAGGACGTCGCTGTCTCGAAAAAGATATAGAATTTATACAACAACAGTTTGGATTAATAGAAAGAGAACGTTCTGGTAAAAGCACAATCTTACGATATACTAATCAAACTGATAGTATCTTTAACCAAAGTATTTCTACATCGGAAAGAAAACTTCTTCAAGCAGTTTCTCAAACTTTCGGAAAAATGGATGGTGTAGAAGACTTTGAAGTATTAAATCAGTTAAAAAGCTCTGCAAACGACCAGGAACAGCCAATCATTATTTTTGAAAAAAATGAAGATTTGAACGGTCGCGACTTATTGCCAAAGCTTTTTAGACTGATTGAACGCAAAACCACCATAGAATTGAAATATCATCGCATCAAAGACACTCAAAAACGGAACAAAAAACAAATATTCCCTCACGTTCTAAAGCAATGTAAAGGCAGATGGTTTCTGTTTGGTACTACTATTGATACAAAAGAGGTCATGTGCTATTCTATGGACCAAATAGAGGATATAAAGCCTTTACCAATAAAATACAAACCATATGATGGAAGATGGGATGAATATTTTGAAAGTGTAATTGGTGTTACAAAAAAAGCTGATGATACTCCACAGGATATTGTTTTCTGGGCCTCGCAGGATGAGTGTGCCTATTTGGCCGGTAAACCGGTCCATTCATCCATGACACCCCTAAAAAAGAACGATGCAGAACTTCGGAGAAGATATCGTCTTCCCGATGATGGAAAACTATTCCGCATTAATTGCATCGTCAATTTTGAGTTGAAAAGAGAAATGGCTTCAAAATTTGGGGAGAGAATTGTTCTTGAACCACCTTCTCTGCGAAAAGAAATAATTAATGATGTCAAGACAATGCTGAATCGATACAGAATGATTACTTCAAAGAGATCTAAGTTTGTTTAAATGGATCTATTCGTCACCAAATTATAAGGAGTTTTTCAATGAGTACAAGCTTACCGAAATTGCAAATCCTGCTAAATGATATGCTCGTTAATGCAAGAGCAAAAAGGACCCAACAGAATCTAAATATGTCTTTTGGCGAGAAAGATTACATAACGCTTTTAGATGTAAAAGCGCGTTTTTCAGAAATATGGAATGATCGCAATTTGTTCATGACTATTGATGAACTTAATAAGGAAAATGTGGGCGATTTCCTCATGAAAAACGCAATATTCTACTTCTTTATGCGAACAATACAGATTAAAGATTCTGAGTTCTTTAAATTGGAATCAAACCAGCTGAAAGAGTTGATATTTAAAACTATTGTATATATACATTCCAACGCACTAATGGATGAAAGCCTTAAACGAGAGCGCGAGTATTTTGATAACGAAATAAGCGAAGGAAATAAGCCCGAAATTGAAGCTTTTTATCAACTACTAGAAGCAAAAATGCCAAAAGAAGAATATTATGATTATGCACTAGGTTTTTATGTTGCTTCCGCTTCAAAATACATGGAAAAAAAGAACCCGTATTGGTATTTAAACTTCAAATCAATAATTGACTATGTAGGCAACGCACGAAATCCTGAGAAATTCTCTGGATTAGTCAACGAAATCATTGTCAAGTACTTTTATATATTTTGCGACTTGCAAACTATTGACAAAAAGTTCATGCATACAGAACTAAACTTAATCGAAAGAAGAATTTCTAATCAAGACTATACGCATAAAGTTTTGCTTGCTTGGAACATACAAGATATATACAATATGGTTTGCATTGATTGTCTTGTTCGTGATGACGTTAAGCAGAATATTTTTGAAGAGTTAATGGCCAAGGTGTTTTACAACGAATATTCCATCTCCTACTCCTTGCAGAGTAATAGAACTGCAGTTAAAGAAGCAAATGAATTTTGGAAAAGTAACTTGTTCAAAGACAAAATATTAAAAAATGACATTATCGGTTTCAGCAGAGACGATTACTATACTACTCCCTATCAGCTATTTAATGCAGTTTTTTATGTATTCAAAGAGGATTTCAATCAGAATCCTGGAATTATCGCATGTCTTTACTTGTTATCAACAGAAATGGATGCCGACTCATTCTTTAGTTTCTTTTCATTAGAAAAGGAAGATGAAAAAGATGGTAAACTGACTAATCATTATCTAAGGAAGATTGATGATACCCTTAAACAGGAAAGTATAATTAATCATAATTTAGAAATTAGGGGAGAACGAGGAAAAAATTATCGAAGATATCATGATATTTTCTCTGGTTACAAAGATGCAATAAAGAAGGGAAAAACGGAAGAATGCTTAAAATTGCAACAAGAAAAACAGGATTTAGAATTAGGCGTTAATCGGAACTTTGATTTAAAAAGAGATTTGCTACAACGCTTCCTTTGGTTTACCATAGTTTTCAAATGCGGTCTCTTTTATGATAACGACGAAGATGTTTATAAAATAAATTCTGATCGCGATAAAATGCTTATTCCTTTTTGCAATGGAATGATAGGTAATGAATACGCGAACATTAAGTATGTAAATGTGAATTTTAACTCTATTTTGAAAAAGATTGGTGTGGAAAATGAAATAGATTTGTTTATAGATAAAGTAAAAGATTATAGGAGCATTGTACTTTTAGTATACAATCTTTCCCGCGCCGAATTTAATAGTAGGGAATTTCTTATCAATGAGATTAACTCAATCAGGGAAATACAAAAAGAAAAACTACATGTTGACTTAAAAGATGTTCCTAGGGGAGAAAAATTTCAAGCCAAGGCCGAGGAGATAAAAGAATATAACAAGGTTTCAAAAAGAAATCTTGAGAAACTAAAAAAGATTGACTGTGGATTTAAGTTGAATTCCTTCTCGCAAAGCTTTTATCCTTTTTCTGCAAGTTCTTTCCATTCAAAAGAAATTTGGTTAAAAGGTAATAAGCAAGGTCTGTTTTCATTTGGTTTTGAACATCGTGTTGACTGTAAATTGATTTGGGAAACAGATAATGAGTATTCCGATGGTGAATTGAATTGGCGTGTTATTAATGAAAGAGGGTTGACAACTAGATACTTATATCGAGATAGAAATTCCTATACGCATCATTCAGAGCATTCAAGTGTAAACGCTCTTATGGAGCCCAAAAACTGGGCGAACTTGTTAAGGGCTTTATCTTATTATTATCTGTTGTTAAGATGTCGTTTCTGGAGTGAGAGAATCTGTCTTCGCGAAGGTTATAATATCCAAGAAGATGATACTTTTTTCCAAAACCTGTTCCTTCAATCAGAGGTTGAGGATATTTATAATATTCTCGTTTCATTGGTGCAAGAATGTGCGGGCGTTATTATATCAAAACCACCGGTTATATTTGACGCTGAGAAATATAATAAGACTCAAGGTAAAGACGCCTCAACAGTTGACGACTTGTTATCCTACATACAAGAACACGGCTCGAAGAAAAGTGAGATTTCTTATTCTGAAATTCCAGAAAGGCTTGACCCAAACTATGAATTATTTGAAATGCGTCTTGAGCGATTACTGAAAATTATGTTCATGGTAAATGATTTTGATCCTGTTGATCAGAAGCACTCTGTCAAGTTTATGGATTTTTATAGCCAATACAATACGGAAATATCCATCTATCTCATTTATATGGCGTTTGCTATGAATTACTGTGACGATGTGAAGGCTGACTCACTTTAAAATAGCCCTATTCCACATTAGACTACGTAAACAGTGGTTTACATTCGTGCGGTTTTGTACCTTGTTTAACGGGGTGGATGTCTGCCCCCACAACAAGGAGGCCATCATGAAACGCGCAAACGTTATCCTGTTCATTGCCTTCGTTCTTCTCGTGACGACATCTTTTGCCGCAAGGACGGTCAAGTCCAAACAGGGCGACATAGATCTTGCCTTCGAGCGGGGCGGGAGCACCATAGTATGCACAGCAGGGTTCTACGATGAACTCACCGTCGTCAAGGAGGCAGATACGGATGTCCTCGTGCGCGGGAGTTGCGGTCAGGGTTGGGTTGACAAGGCTAAGGTCGAACTGGTGGCAAAGCCCGCGGGCGACAAGAACCTCAGCTTCAACGAGTACAACATCGAAGGCTGGATTGATAATCTTTCGCTGATCGACGTCTTCTCGGACAACGTAGAAGATTTCGACGGGGTGAAGATTGACCGGGACTTCAAGGAGTACCTGACTCAGACGCTGGACCGTGAACAGATGGAGATGAGCCGCGGGGAAAACTGACCCGAGGGCGCGTCCCGAAAAATACCAAGGCCGGGTTCCATAAACGGGGTCCGGCCTTTCCCGTATAAAAATTTTCGCGAGGGGGTGACACTTTTGCCCGGGTCGGGTGTTTCAATAATGTAAATTTATAGGGTCCGATGAAGAGTTTCCTTAAAAAGAGTTTCGTGTCGCCGGCTGTCTTGTCGGGCTTGCTCGTGGCCATTACTGCCTGCGACTTTCACGGACCGTGGGAATATTACCCCGAGGAGCGCGAGGTCTACACGGGAATCTACACCTACGGGCACATTTCCGACTTCACTAATCCGGAAATCTGTTTCTCGAAGGTCTACGAGCTTGACGAGGCTGCGGCAGAAAACTTCGCGTTCTACGACAGTGCCTACGTGACTCTGCAGGGCAAGTTCAAGATGGGCGAGAACGAGTACGATACCACGGTTGTCCTGCAGACGTGGGGCAAGCCGAACTGTTTCAAGGCGAACGAGCGCGGAATCCTGGGCGAATCCTACACGATGGACGCTTACTTTGTATGGGACAGTGCCGGCAGTATGGTAAAGTCTAGGTACACTGCGGTGGCATCTATCCCCAAGCCGGTCAAGGTGACGGGCCTGAACGTCCCAAAGCAGGACGGCAGTTACGAATTCATGGAATACACCGAGGGTTCCACGGTCTCCGTGGATTTTCTGGAATTCCCGATGGACATGGAGTTCGTGAAGTGCGCGCTGGATTTTGACAAGTCGATTGGCGGCGTGCTTTCGGTGCTGAACTACGACATGGAAACCGAGGAATCGGTGAACACCACCATCAACCAGATGCTTGAGGGCTTGACCGAAGCCGACGACTCGACGGGTTACCGGGGCATCGCGATGCACGACCCGTTTGAACGCCGACAGAACCTGGGTTACTCGGAGAACCGCTGGATAGGCGGTTTCAACAACCTGGATACGCTGTACCTAATGAACATGATGCTTCCCATCGGCAGGATTTCCGTGGATATGTACACGACAGACCGCGCGTACGTGGATTACGAGCGCAAGGTCAAGGAATCGGTTAGCGATTCGCGCGTGGTGCCGGAATCAAACATCGAGAACGGCATGGGAGTATTTTTCGGGATGTCGAGAACGTCGCTCGAACTCAATGTGCGTGGCGAGGGCGTGACCATGGAATATATCGGTTTCCATAACTGTGACTACATCGGGAACGGTGACGAGGAAAGCTGGGAAACGCGTGCCTGCAGGCTGTTCCAGGATATCGCCTGTTCCGGGATGCCGACGGATGACTACCAGTACGACCTGGTCAGGGGCAATGCGCACGCATACGAGTACTACCGTGAAGGGACTATTACCGGATGGCCCAAGACGTGCTACCCCTCGAACGTGAAGGCTGCCATGATGCTCGATACCACTAGGTGGTCGATATTCCTGCCCGATACCATCAGCGACGCAGACAAGTCGGAAGCGTATGCCGACGGTCTCAAGCGCTACTGCGTTGCAAGCAACTTCAAGAGCAACCACATCGCGGACTGCAGTGAGCTCGAGGAACTGTGCCTGAAAAACACCGAGAAGAACTACTGCAAGGAATACCTTTGGGAATGGTGCGCCGACCGCGACTGGGATATGCTGGAATACGAGCAGTGCCGTAGCGCGTTCGTGAGCCGCTACTACCTGGAAGAGCAGAAGTCGAGCATATTGAAGCGCGAGGTGGAAGAGATTTGCAACTACGCATTCCCGAAGGTTTCCGAAGACGAAGATGTAGACGCAGAATTCCGCACCCCGATTTGTGCGAACTGGTGCAAATACCGTGACGGAAAAAGTCCCCTGCGCGTTATATGCGAGTAAATGCTTTCAAATTAATATTCGTGGTGACACATTTGACGGGTTCGGGTGTTTTAATTATGTAATTTTGATACCTAACCATTGCGGAAAGTTATGAAACGTTTAAGATTATTGCCTTTCGTGCTGTTGGTGCTGCTTGTTTCGGGCCCGGCCCTTGCCGACCGCGCTTCCGAAATTCAGGACCTGAAGCTTGAAAAGGAAAAACTGAATTCCGAAATCCAGAAACTGAACCGCCAGATTTCGGCGACGGATTCGATGCTCAAGGCGGACGATTCCCGCTACAAGACTCTGCAGCAGCGCTACAAGGCCGACACGGAACGCCGCCGTGCCGAAATCGATAGCCTGAACGCGAAGATAAAGGCGGTCGCGGGTGAACTCCAGGCGGAGCGGAACAAACAGGCCCGCGCGAAGAACCGTACAGACAACGTTGCAGCAAAGCGCAAGGCGCTGCGTACCGAACTTGCGGGTATCAGCAAGAAGCTCGAATCGCAGGTGGCGCAGACGGTCCCGTGGGAACTTGAAAGCAGGCTCGACCGCGTAAAATCCCTGACCCGCGATATCGAGAGCGGGAACGCAAGCGAGGAGGAAGGCTTTTCGCGCCTCAAGTCGCTCATTGCCGAAGAGACCAAGTTCGGCGACGAGGTGGCCATAATAAACAGCCCGCTCACCCGCAAGAACGGCGAACTCATCAACGCCTCTATTCTGCGCATCGGGAACCAGTGGATGGTCTACAGCGATGACAACGGCACTGTTTTCGGTGCGCTGGTGCGCAAGGTCGTGGACGGGAAGGTCGTTTACGAATGGAACGAGGAATTGAACCTGGAAGAACGCGCGGCGGTGAAGCTCGCGCTCGACGTGAAGCAGGCGAAGAAACCGCCCCAGATCGTGAAGTTGCCCGTAAGCCTCTCTATCGTGGGAGGTGAAAGATGAGATTAGACGAAAGACGAATGACGAAAGACGAAAGAACTGTAAGGTTGGTGAGCCTGCCGAACCAACTTAACTGTGGACGCGTTGTTAGCACCGCTCTAATTACATTGTTTCTTGCCTCATCTGCATTTGCATGGCCGTGGTCTTCGGGCGAAAAGAAGTCTACCGCCGAGGACCAGGCACGCATCAAGGATTCCCTGCAGATGGAAGAAATGCGCAGCTTGCAGCGCGAGGTAGAAACGCTTACCCGCATTCGCCTGCAGAAGGCGGACTCGCTCGAGAAACTCGAGGCGGAACACTGGCGCAAGCGCTATGCCGAGTCGCAACTGACCGAGGAGCACCAGGCGGCATCGCGTGAACTTGACGGCCGCTATTCCAAACTCTCGACGGATCTTGGCCGCGTGAACGAGGAGGTCATGGCGAGCAGGAGCATGACGGGCGATGCCGAGGAGAAGGCGCAGGCCGATGAATCGGCATACGATGCGCTCAACACGCAGGTGAAGCTCTCGATTGACAAGACTCTTGGCGACGTGATGGGCGATTACCCGGTGGGCATGAACGGGCGCCTGATTCGCCTGAAGCAGGCCTCCGAGGATGCCGAGAAGAAGGTGCCGAATACGGTCGGCGCGGTGCAGAATTTTATGAACGACCTGCTGCTGCGTCATGAACTGACCTACACGCAATTCTACGGGCGCGAGACTTCGCAGGTGGGCAACCGCCCCGACGTGAACGTGAACCGCTTGCGCCTGGGTACGGTCTTTTTGGGCGAGGTCGCGCAGGATAACGGCGAGGTGCAGGCGCTGCTCCGCTCGGGTGCATTGCAGGGCAAGATATTCGAATGGAACGCGTCGCTCCCTCCGGAGATGGCCGCGAATATAAAGCAGGCCGTATCGCAGGCCTCGGGGGCTTCCACGGTTGTCTCTATCCCGCTGGATGTATTGCAGAACAAGGCGGTCAAGAACGCGATTACCGACACGAAGGAACTTACCTGGCGCGAGGAATTCCAGGCTTTCTTCAGGAAGGGCGGTATCGTGATGTATCCGCTCATGCTGGTGGCGATTTTCGCGCTGCTGCTTTGCCTGGAACGCTTCCTGGTGCTCAGCTACCGCGGGCATCTGAGCCGCAGGTTTAACCGCAAGCTCGACGCCCTCGTGAAGGAGAACCGCTACGAGGATGCGGCTGGCCTCTGCCTCAAGAAGGAAACGAGCCTCTCGATGGTGCTCTTTGCGGTGCTGAACCGCGCCCGCGATGCGCGTGAAGATGCGGAACGTGCCCTGCAGGAGGCATTGCTCCGCGAGCAGCCGAAACTGGAACGCCGCATGGGGCTCCTTGCCGCGATGGGCTCGATTGCCCCGCTGCTCGGCCTGCTCGGCACGGTGACGGGTATCATCACGCTGTTCACGGTGATTACCGAGGTGGGCACGAACGACGCGCGCGTGCTTGCGGGTGGCATTTCGGAGGCTCTCGTGACTACGGAAACGGGCCTCGTGATTGCAATCCCCGTGATGATTCTGCACGGGCTGTTGAGCGAAAAAATCGAGAAGGTCACGAGCGAGATGTACGTGCAGAGCACCGCACTCCTGAACCGCATTTTCGGCGCTTCGACGAGCTCAGCGACCGATTCAAGATCAGAAAAGAATGAGGACCAATAAGTTCCCTGAGCTTGCCGAAGGGAACAATCAGGAAAACAACTATGAGTAGCTACATGTACATATTGAAATGTTCTGACGGATCTTACTACACAGGTAGCACAAGAGAATTGGAAAAGCGCGTTATGGAACATAATATGGGTCTAGGGGCTAATTATACTCGTAAGCATCGTCCTGTAGAACTTGTTTACTTTGAAGAATTTCAAAGAGTTGATGACGCCTATGCAAGAGAAAAACAAATTCAAGGCTGGTCTCATTCAAAGAAAGAGGCTTTAATTCAAGGTCAGTTCGGCAAGCTCACCGACCTTTCTAAATCCAGCGCAAATAAACGCGAGTCTGCCTAGAATGACAAATACCCACTACATACTCATCGAGTCGCTCGAGAATACGTACCATGCCGGCGGTGTGGTAATGCTCCCGATTCTTTTGGCGGGTGTCGTGGGTTTCTACTACCTGTTTTCGAGCTGGTTCCGCATCGGGAGCGACTTTTTCCGCACCGACATCCACAAGGTCATCAAGCGCATGCGCGTGGACCTGAACGGCGGAATCGAGGAAGACGAGAAGAATGCGGAACCGCCCAGCGTGAAGAAGGCCCTCCGCAGGCTGCGCAAGCGAGGCGGGCTCCTCTCGCGGGAACTCTGCTATGCGATTGACGTCGCGAGCACCAATCCCGAGGGCTTCCGCGACTACATGCAGGTGCGTATGATGAAGACGGTGCGCTACATGGAGCAGGGCAACCACATCGTATCCGTGATGGCATCTGCGGCGCCGTTGCTGGGCCTGCTCGGCACGGTGACGGGAATGGTTTCTACCTTCGAGGTGATTACGTTGTACGGGAACCAGAACCCGGTGCTCATGGCCGACGGTATCTCGGAGGCGCTTATATCTACGCAGAGCGGGCTCCTGGTGGCGTTCCCGCTCACACTCCTGAAACAGCGCCTGGACGAGCGCGTAGAAATGCTGCGCCAGAAGATGGAACTCGGCGCGACCGTTATAGAGAATTATTTTGTAGAGAGGAAGTGCCCGTGATTCGTCATTGCGAGGCTTCGCAAGAAGCCGTGGCAATCTAGGAATGAAGGATTTATTATGGAATTCAACTTGCCGAGAAGAAAGCAGAAGGATATGGGCATCGAGATGGGCCCGCTGATGGACATCGTGTTCATCCTCCTCATCTTTTTCGTGGTGACGTCCTCGTTTACCCGCGAGACGGGCGTGAACGTGACGAAGCCTCAGGCGCAGTCTGCAAGCCAGCTCGAGAAGGAAAACCTCCTGATTGCGATTACGCGCGAAGGGACAATCCACATGAACGAGCGACAGGTGGACCTTGCGAGCCTGCAGGATATCTTGAAGCAGTCGCTTGCGAAGGCGCCCGACCGCGAGGCTGTTGTGATTGCGGATAAGGGTGCCGAGACGGGCGTGCTCGTGCAGGTAATCGACATGTGCAACTTGGCCGGAGTGAAGAAGGTCTCCATCGCGGCGCAGGCGGAGTAATTGATGATTGATAGTTGATAATTGATGATGGATGATGGATAGTTGGTGATTGATGATGTGGAGTGTGAGATTTGGAATGTTTTGGAGTGTCATCCTGAGCGACCCCTGTAAAGGGGGAGTCGAAGGATCTAGATGTGAAGCGGTAATTAGAGTTTAATAGATAAAATATCAGAATAGATAGAATAATGGTATTGAAGTTTTTTAAAAAGTTGCTGAAGCGTTTTGCTATCCTCATCGCGGCAATCCTCGCGAGCTGTGCGCTCGTGTTCTCCGTGACGATGGCGAACCTATTCTTGACGGGCAAGGTGTTTCACGAAAAGAAATACAACAAGACAGAAATTGCCGTGAAGAAGGTCGAGGAAGTCGAGAAGAAGGTCGAGAAGAAAAAGCCCGCGCGCAAGCCCGACCGCCAGAAATCCAATTCGCGTTCCCCGAAGGCGGGGCCGCGTTTCGCGATGAATCTCGGGACGGCATCGGGTAACGCCGGCGCCGCCGTGAGCGAGGACATGGTGGCCGATTTCCGCGGCGGGACGCTTTCGACCGAAAAGGGCGACGTGGACAAGAAGCCCGAAAGCAGGGCGTACCCGAACTTCCAGGTGCCCCCGCAGATCCGTGACCGCGAAATCGATGCGATGCTGCGGCTCAGTTTCTGTGTGGACGTGAACGGCAAGGCGTACGATATCAAGGTGCTGGAGGAATCGCCCGCGGGTTCCGGGCTCGCCGCCGCCGGCCGCGAGGCGCTATCGCGCATGACGTTCGCGCCAGCCGAAAAGGCGGGCAAGGCGGTACCCTTCTGCGGCATGGAACAGCCTTTCGAGGTAAAGTTCAGGGACTGATGCGATGTGTAGTGTGTAATGTGAAGTGCGAAGTGTGGAATGGAAAGTAATGTATGGTGTCATCCTGAGCGGAGTCACGAAGTGATGTAGTCGAAGGATTCAATGAAATTTATGAATTTGTTTAAATTGATAAATATTTTTTATGAATTGAGACGAGGCTTGCGTGGGCATCTCGCTGCCTATAATTCTCGTAGTCTCGTTGCCCGCGGTTCCTTGCTAGTCGCCTTACTCTTCGCAATACCTGCTTTCGCGGCGCAATCCGCATACGACCTGATGGAGCGCGCGAACGCCCTCTACCGCGATGGCAAATTCAAGCAGGCCATCATGCTCTACCGCAAGGCGGAATCCCGCGGCGCGGACCCCGTCGCCACCAGTTTCAACATCGCGAACAGCTACTACCAGCAAAACGACCTGCCGAACGCCGCCGCCACGTACCGCAAGGCCGTCGACTTCTCGAACGGGGCTTTTTCCCCGGCGCTTTTCAACATGGCGAGCGTGTACTTTAGGCTCAAGCAGTACCCCGAATGCGTGGCGGCGTACCACCGGGCGTTGAAACTGGAGCCCGAAAACGTTTCGGGCTGGCTTTACCTCGGCGAAGCCTACGGTAAAACCGGCGACGCGGTCGGCGCGCTGCGTGCCATCGAGAAGGCCTACCAGCTCGACAAGGAAGACATAAGCATCGTCTACCAGCTTTCAGAGGCGAACATCGCGCTGAACGATTTCGAGCGCGCCGTAGCCGTTATCCGCGAGGGCTACGCCGCGCACCCCGACGAAGTGGACTTTCTCGTGTATCTCGGCGACGTGTACCGCCTGAACAAGCAGTTCGAGGAAAGTGCCGCTGCTTACCGCGAAGCGCTGGGCGTCCGCCCCGATGATACCGCTACCATGTACAAACTAGCAGACGTCCTCGCCGAAGACAACAAGCCGTTTATCGCGATGGACGTGCTCAACAACCTGGTACAAATCAAGCCGGATTTCAGCGATGCGGCCATATTCCTCGGGAATCTCGCTTACGACGCGAAGTTCCTTGACCGCGCCGAATCCGCATATGAACTTGCGGCAAAGCAGGGCAACGCGGAATCCGTTTTCGGGTTCAAGAACATGGCCTACGATGCCCACGCCGAAAAGCGCGATGGAGAGGCGCTCCGCCTGCTGAAAGTTGCGCAGAAGTACTTCCTCGACGATATCACCGTGCAGGCCGACATCCTGGAATTCGAGAAGAACTAAAAAGTCCGGCGAGTGAGCCGGACAAATTTTAATCCTTCACGCAGCGGACTGGGTTATAGCACTCTTCGTCGTTATAGTCCCATACTTCCGCTTCATTTTCTGATCCCCTTATTACAATGTAGTATTGGGTCGAGGATGCATAATATACCCATAGACGTCCATATTCACCCAAAGAATGGAATCCATCATCGCTGCAATAGCTTCCAGTGCCCACAAAGGAGAGCCCGTATGTATCAGTCCCGGGTGTAATTCCTGTTTTCCATCCCTTTGCCGACATCAACGGGAGTGCGTGTCCGCTAGCAAGATTTACAAGGTCTTGCGCCTCCTTATTTGTCGGGATATGCCACCCGTCAGGGCAGATTCCCTGGATGTGGCCGGTACCCAGGTCGCATGAAGATTTATAGGCACAACTGGAGGAATTCATCGCCGCGCTGCGGCTATAAAAGTGACCGTATAGTTCGCAGAAACGGTCGTCGTCGTTGAAACAGGTAGATACTCCAATTTCGTTGCTGGCGTAGTTCAGGTTCTCCGCCATCCATGTTGCACTACCGACTTTTACGGTCTTGTATGTCTTATTGTCGCGCGGGTCCGTCATGGTGCCATATTCGATGTCCGGGTTGAACTGCTCGCCGGCGGTTTCCAGGAGAGGCTCGGCGTCTTCTTGCTTGGCTCTAGAAGAACTGCTCACGGAACTACTCGAAACGCTGCTCGACGAAACCGGGCCATCCTTTATGCAGCGGACGGGGAAATATACTTCCTTACTCGAATAACTGGAAATAGATACGTCATTATACTTAACAAGTAAGTAGTATTGATTAGAATAGCCGTTGTAATAAGTCCATGTGTATGAGAATCCGCCCCTGGAGTCGTAGTTTCCGGCCTCCCAGGATCCAGTCGCAACAAAGGAGAGTCCATAGTCATTCGTTCCCACTGCGCTTGCCCCCCAGCCGTAGTGTGACCTTATTTTGTCCTCATCACTTTCTACATAGTTTACCAAATTTTTGGCTTCACTGTATGTCAAGACGTGCCAGCCGTCGGGGCATATTCCCTGAATGGGACCGTCACCCAAACTGCATGAACGACCGAAAGCGCAACTGGAGGAATTCATCGCTGCGTCACGGCTGTACAGGCGGCCCATGAGTTCGCATTCGCTCTCCTTTTCGTGGTAGCACGTGTTGTGCCCTTCCAGGAGCGGGACAATGCTCGAGTCGGAGAAGTTCAGGTTCTCCGCCATCCAGGTCTGCCCATTGAATTCTATGGTCTTGTATGTCTTGCCGTCGCGCGGGTCGGTCATTGTGCCGTAGGTCAGGCTTGGGTTGAACAGGTCTTCCTTGGAACTTATGGAGAAACTGCTGGAAGGGTTCTCGCTGGACCATACGCTGGTGTAGTAACTGCTCGATGACCTGTAGCTGCTGCTCGACGAACTGTAGGAACTGCTACTCGACCTTGCCGAAGAACTGGAGTAGCTGCTCGAGGAGACTGGGTTTGCCTTCCCTTTAACGCAACGCACTGAGCTATAATATTCTGAATCCTTATAACTCATTACCTCTACGATAGCGTTTGAGCCTCCGAGTAGCAGGTAATGCTGATATGTGTCCGGCGCGTAGGCCCATGTCACTTCGTACCTGTTGATGTCCTCGAAACCGTCGTCGGAATCCCAGTTCCCCGCTCCCAGGAAGGAGAGCCCGTAAGTATCTGTTCCGTCGTTATAACTCCAGGTTGATCCCATTGATTTATAACGCGGTGCATAGTCGCCTACGAAATCCACGAGGTCTTCCATTTCCTCCACGGTCGGGATATGCCATCCGTCTGGGCAGATTCCCTGGATGGGGCCTTCACCCAGGTCGCAGCTCGACAGATATTCGCACCGTGAATCGTCCATCGCGGCATCGCGGCTGTACAGGCGACCAAACTGCGCGCAAAGCGAATCTCTGTTATTGTAGCAGGGTGCCTTTCCCACGTTATTGCCGGAGTAGTTCAGGTTCTCCGCCATCCAGAGCTGGCCATTCACGACGACAGTCCTGTATGTCTTGCCGTCACGCGGGTCTGTCATGGGGCCATAGTCGATATCCGGATTGAACACTTCCTCATAGGAATAGCTGCTCGACGAGCGGTAAGAACTGCTCGAACTTTCCGCCCGATGGAACTTGCGGCCCTCAGCGGTGAGCGTGTCAGTATCGCCGACCCAGATGTACACCGAGTCGCGGGAGTCGAACTCGCAGTAATAGCTGTCCTTGTCGCGCCCCACGATTGCCTCGCGGCCCTCACGAACGTCGTTGCAGGGGTACTCCGCAAATTCCTTGGTCGACGTGAACGCGTAGTCATACCCGCGGTTCCTCGAAACCGGGGCAAAGTCGTCATCGCCGCAGGCAGTAAAAAAAGCCGTTGCCGCAGTCAGGGCACACAGGCCAGGTAGGTATCTAAGCACAGAATGTTTCATTCATCCTCCTTTAACATCCCGCATAAAATATACCTAAAATGTCGGGTTCTCCGGTTATGCCTTGCCGTTTTTCCTATATTCATTACGTACAAATACCGGAGTTTTTTATGGAAATCAAATGGCTTAATCCCGATGCAAAGTTTGACCGCCTCGTCCTTGCAGGCGACATTGGCGGCACCAACACGAACCTTGGCCTCGTAGGCTACAAAGACGGCAAGTTCACTCTGATTCTCGAAACCGTCTGCCCCTCCAAGGATATCGACGGTCTTGACGCCCCTATCCGCGAGACGCTCAAGCTTGCTGCGGAAAGCCGTGCTGACCTTAAGCCGAGCTACGTGTGCATCAGTGCCGCGGGTCCGGTGGCTGCCAACAAGTGCGTCATGACGAACCTCCCGTGGAGCGTGGATGGCGACGCCCTCACCGCGGCGACCGGCATCCCGACCCTTGTCATCAACGACTTCATGGCCATCAGCTACGGTATCCCGACCTTGGACGTGGACGACCCCAAACAGATTTTCAAGCTCTCCCATACTGACGGCAGCCAGCCCGCCCCGCAGAAGGCGACCAAGGCGGTCATCGGCCCGGGTACCGGCATGGGTGTCGGCTTCCTCGCGTTCGATGGCGAGAAGTACATCCCCGCTTCTTCGGAAGGCGGACATTCCACCTTCGCACCGTTCGACAAGGATTCGCAGGAATTCCACGACTACATGGAAAAGAAGATTGGCACCGTGCCCGGCGTGGAACCGCTCGTATCCGGCATGGGGCTCCGCAACATGTACGAATGGTGGAAGGAGACCCGCGGCGTTCCCGATAACGATGCCTTCAAGAAGATTGAGGAAACCGAACCCAACGATCGCCCGAAGTACATCAGCCGCGCGAGCGACACCGACCCGGTGGCTGCCGAGATGATGCGCCTGTTCGTGAAGATGCTCGCCCGCTTTGCAAGCGATGCCTCCACGCTGTTCTTGCCCCTGGGTGGCCTCTACCTGGCCGGCGGTACGGTGCAGAAGGACCTGCGCTGGCTCGAGCGCGACAACCTGTTCATGAAGTATTTCGAGAAGAACTACAACCCGAACATCCGTCCGTTATTGAACAAGATTCCGGTGTACATCATCAAGGATTATAGCATTAGTTTGTACGGAGCCGCAAATGCGAGCCTGAACCTGCAGAAGTAATCTGCTTTGGTTAGCCGTAGATAAAGCCAAGCGTAATGGCCACTGCGACCAGCAGCACGATTTGCTTGAGAATATGTACTTCTTGTGAACTCATGGCCATAAAATACAATTATAGGGTGGCAAAAAAACACCCTGTAAGAAGCAAATAATTTTACAGGGGTAAACGCGTGATTTAGATTACGCAAAATGGGTGCTTATAACACCTTTTTGGCGAAATTGAACGAAAAATGAAGATTTTTTTACGTTAGGAGCTCTTCGGGGACGCATTCCGCCATGGCCTCGTAGGCCCTCGCGCTCGGGTGCAGGTGGTCTCCGGAGTCGAAACCGCTACTGAATGCCTTCGGGTTCTCGTGCCCGCGGACGGCCTTGTCGAAGTCCACGCAGCCGTCGAATTCCGGTGCAGTTCTGAGCCACTGGTTGAACGCCATGCGGATGATGTCGCGGTTCTCGTTGTAGGTGCGCCAGCCGTAAATGGGCAGGAGGGTACCGCTATAGACTTTCAGCCCGAGTTTGCGCGCGTGCATAATGTAGAGCGAGCGCACCCCGTTGATGAGGTCGTCTGCCGTGGGCATGTCGCTCCACGGGCGGAACCTGTTCACCTCGACTCCGACAGGGTGGATGATGTCGTTTATACCGTGTTGCACTATGACTGCGCGGGCACCTGCGACGTTCATCTCGATGGGGAAGCGCGTGGCGCCCTTCAGGCCGTATGCCGCATACGTGATGCAGCTGTATTCCCGCAAGATGCGTGTGCCGCTTACCGCGCGCCGGATAATCGCCACGTTGTTGAACCCCTCGCGGGCACAGCGCAGCGTGAGGTAGTCGGGCCAGTCCTGAGCGGTGATCGAATCGCCGAAGCATACGAGCGCGAAGTTCTTCTCTTCGGTGAGGATGTCGACCGTATTGAGGAAGTAAATCCAGTTCGTCTTGCGCGTGAGATTGTCGGGGAGTTCGGCAGACTTCGCGAAGTTGCCGTAGCTGTACTTGCCGCCCGAAAGCGGGCCCGTGATAGCCGTGCCCGCGTTCATCTGCGTGAAGCCCGCGAAGTACAGGCTCACGTCGAGAGTCTCGCCCGCGGTCACGTCGAATGCGATTTCGTCGCTCAGGGTTTCTTCGCCCGCAGGAATGGTGCCGGAGGTGCGCCCTCCGAACGTGATGGCGACCGGCGCATATTCGGACTGCGCTGCGTCAAGATGCGCGGCACATGTTTCGCTGGCAGTGGACTGCGCGCCGTTTATAAACTGCGTCGAGGTTGCCGGGGAATGCGCGGCCTTTGCAACATACGCCTCGCTAATCGTCACGGGTTCCGTGCCGGTGAGGTTCGAGAAATGGAACCGCAACTTGTTGCCCGAAAAGCACGCACGTATCGGGTAACGCAGTGTCAGGTCCTTCGCGTAGGTCGCTTCCTTGCGGTCGGTAATGGAGGTCGCGTTGCCCCAGCAGGCAACCCATTTCGAATACATCTCTGGCATGTACCAAAGATAGATATTTCGGGAGGAAAAATGTATCTTTAACGTATGGCCGATTCTCTTGACGAAAAGCACATTGAAACTCGCACGAACCTTGCTGCGACTCCTGCCGCACAAGACGCTGCCCAAGATGCCGCGGACCGTGCTGCCCGAACTTCGGCAGACCCCGCTGCCGAGGCTCGCAAGGCCCGCATCAAGAAGATGCGCGGGTGGCTTTCTCCGCGTGATACCGTAGCCGACGATTTTGGCCCCGAAGATGCCGCCCTCTATTACGGCGAAGGGCATTCCGGCTGGAACCGGTAGGTTAGTATCCCAAAGCCTTGGCGCGGTCGCGGATATTTTCTTTATACAGAGCCTTGCTCTTTTCGCTCATAAAAGACTTATCCAGCATTTCTTCCATGACGGGTACGGCGTCAATCGTCTGCTTTAGGAACCTGCGGGCGCGACTTTCGACAACCCCGATTCTCCTGGCGAATTCCATAAAATCCGGAGTGCCGTAAAAGCCGTTCGCTTCGTAAAAGGGCGTCTTGAAATCGTCCTCGTCCTTGAACAAATCCAACGCCGTACGGGATTGCTCGTTAGGAATATGGAGCGACGTATTCAGCAAGTCGTACGCAGGAGTCAAATCGTACACGTCAAGATTCTCAACGCTATTTTGCAGAGAAAAATTCTTGGCATGCGCATCGCCATTGCAGACAAGATAATTGAACAGGACTGTCCTGAAGAAGACTTCCACGGCGACATCGGCCGCGCTCACGTTCTCGCGGATCAACTCGGCAATGCGCTCGTACGAGCCCTTGTACTTGTAGTCTTCGCCATCCCTTTCGGGTACAAGCCCCGCAATCTGGGCAAAGTCGCTCTGGCTCAGGCGGAAACCCGCATACTCGCCGCTGTCTACCACGTCGAAACGCTTGGTCACAAACACGGCGTCGCCGTTCTCGAAATAAAGCAGGGCCGATAGCGCGGTCGGGATTTTGAAAATCGTACGCGCCATCAGCATGGTTACATGTTCGTTGGCCGGAGCATCCTGGTAGTTCTCGTAATGCGAAGGCAGGATGGGCTTGAGGATGTGTGTCCCGCCCCTGTCGGCACTCGTCAGTTTCTTGTTGTCGACCCGCGCCGAAAACTTGGTCTGCACACCGGAAATCGAAATCCTCTTCACCGAACCGTCGGGGGCGAAGGCCAGCTGCGGAGCGTTATAATCCAGATGCGCATTAAAATTCGAAACGCCGAACAGCGCCTTCGAGCAGGCGTTGCAGAAATCCCGTTCGGTCTCCTTCAGGCAGCAGTGGCAACGGCCCATCAGCGCCCCCTCTCGCGCACGGTGACTGCGCCGATCGTCTCGTAGTTGGCAAGTTTCAAGAGCATCGTGAACTTGTCGGAATGCGGGATGCCGAGGCGCTTGCAAAAGAACGCCTTGTTCGCGCCCTCCGGCAGCAAGCCCTGAAAATACGGGAACAAAAAGGGCGAACTGAAGAAGCGCTTCTTCTTGGGCATGTCCAGGGCGATGGACGGATTCTTTGACGCGATGTATTGCGGGGTATAGAGGAACGCGAAGCGCCTCCCGTTTTGCAGAAGGTACCCCGCCAGAATGTCGTTGTAGTACACGCAGGCGCTACGGACTTTCGCTACGCTATTCATGCCTTACCCGCTCGCTCAAGGTGACTACGAAACCGAGAGGCCTAACCATCTTGTTCAGCACGTTTATGGACGGGTTCGCCTTTCCCTGCTCGACAGAGTTGATGGTTCTGGGAGAAATGCCGGACATTTCGGCCAGGTCCTGCTGGGACAGCCCCTTTTTCTTCCGCCTTTCCGCGATCTGTTTGCCGATTTCTTCCATTTAATGAGCCTCGATACCGCAATATATTGCAGTTTTTAGGTTAAAATATATAATTGCCGGCCTTTTGTCAATAGAAAACCGCAATATATTGCAGGATTTTCATTGAAGCGGATTTTTGTATATTTAAAACAGCCGGTCAGGTGGCCGGCCCCGTATTATTAGATCGTCTATCCGCGTTTGTCGCGGAGACGGTCTTTTTTTTATGCGGTAAAAATGGAAATGCCCAAAAAAGGAGTACAGATGAAGGAATTCGATATGGTCGGAATGCGCACGATAGGCAATGTGGAACTGCTGCAGAAACCGCATGCGCGCATCGGTGTTTTCGCGTCGCGGCAGCTGGATAGCGTGGGGAGCATTATCAAGGAGCAGTGGTCGGTAGCGAAGGGGAGGCAACGCAAGTGCATTGTCGGCACGTTCCATTCGCGCTCGGAATGCGAGATACTTTACCTTGTTCTGAAATATGGCGGCTCTGCCGTGTGGTTCATGGGCTGCAAGCTGCCGGATACCCTGCCCGATTTCTGCAAGAAGGCCGTGAAGAGCGGGCGCCTGCTGATGGTGTCGTGCTTCAACCGCGAACGGCACAACCTCGCGACCGCCAGGTACTGCATGCACATGGTCGATCTCGCATCGAGCTACCTCGTGTTCTGGGCGCTGGAAGGCAGCCGGATGCTCGGGCCCATTCACGCCCGCGCCGTCGCCCGCGGCAAGTGGGTGGAATGCTTTTGAGGGAAACTAGGCGGGAAAATGTGTAACATCCCATGAAAATTGGGCAGGAAAATGTGTTTTTTGCCTGATGTTTGTAGCGGTTTGCTATATATTTAGCATAAAGTCCTATGAGTAAATTTGCTTGTAACGAAAACGGATTGAGCAAAAAGAATCGGCTCCTCTTTGCCCTTGCGGTTGTGGTGTCGCTTTGCTTTGGCTACGGTTACTGCTGGGAACAGGACCTGATGCTTAACGTCAACGTGCGCGATGACTATCTTGTTGTCGGTGCCCTTGGCTGGTTTCCTATCCCGAATGTGTATTATAAGGTTCTTGATTATCCGTACGCACATCGCTATGCGGCAATCGAGAAGGATTTCGAAGAGGATCCGGGGCGTCTCCTTTGGGCGGTCTATTATCCGTTCCCCCGTTATATGTATTCGGCACTGGTCGCGACGCCGGATAGCGTCTATGTTGATGGCAAAGGCGATTTTCTCAGCATGGAGGGGGAGGGCGACTTGGGCATGATTCCGCCGAAGGATTTGAAATTGCCTGCCGAAGGGGATTCGCTTGCTACGCTTTCTCCGAATTCTATGCGAAGGATATGGCGGGGAGATGCCGCTATCGCTCCGCTTTCTGCGTTTGATGTTATTGTCAGCACATTGATTCGTGTTCGCGAGGCGTATGCTGACAGGTGGGACGCTGACAGGATTACTTTATGCATCGATGGCAGTTTCTTTAGGCGGAATAGGTTCCATGAATTGACCCCCTTGATAATTGCGTTGAAGGAAATAGGATTCAAGTACGTCTGGGTCAATGTTTATGAGCTGGATGAAGATTTTCGCCTTCGCTCGATAAAAATGGCCTATCGGGAAATTTACCGGTTGACCGGTCTCAAACCTTCAATGTCCCTTCCTCGCGGTTTTAGGGTGGCCTCCAGCTCGAGGGCGATATTTAAGAAATTGGTCGGGATGGAAAAGTCTAAAGAATTCAAAAAGAATATTGACAAGCTGCTTGAGGAAGCAGCTGGTTCGTCAAAAGCCGAAAGTACTAGGCCATCCGGCAAAGTCTTGATTCCGTCATGGGCCGATGATATCAAGGTGCGTGGCTCCCGTTCCGCCAAAGATGTCCTGGAAATCATGCACCAGCGAGAGCCAGGATTGCGTCATGTTTACAATAAGTTCTTGAAGAAGAAACCCGGATTCGAAGGCCGCGTTGTCCTGAGACTGGAAATTGCTCCGAGCGGTGAAGTTCTCCATACAGCCGTCGCATATTCCTCGACCGGTTACAAGGAGTTCGATAATGCGGTCAGTGACTATGTCGGTGGGATACCGTTTGGAGAGGTGGAGTCCGGAAGCACGAAGGTGACGATCCCGCTCACGTTTTATCAGCGGTGATTCGGGGTGAAATGATTTCCGATTTAGCCAAGTTCAGGCGCTCTAGGATGAAGGGCTAATGCGCATATCAGGGCGTTGTCCAAACCATTTTTTTTGCTATTTTTTTAGACAATAGAGTTTTAACTTATAGAAAGAAAAAAGTTCTGACAAAAAAAGATGAATAAGACCAACCCTAGGTAGCAAAGGAGCCGGGAATCACTTATGCAATTGAATTTGAAGTTTCACAAGTTTTTTCCAGAATTAATTATATCGGCTTTCTTTTTTTCTGCCTGCGGTGATAACGGGAGCGACTCTCAATCCGAAGAGCCTATAATACCTCAAATAGATATACAAACAAATATTGGAACGTTTACTGATGAACGAGACTCTCAAGTTTATGAAACAGTACAAATTGGAACGCAAACTTGGATGGCTGAAAACCTTAAATTTTTCGTCAATGATGTAAATAGTGATATTCTTTTTAAGTGTTACAATGATGAAGAGGTCAATTGCGAGAAATACGGATTCCTATATACTAGGCCTGCCTTATCTATCTTTCAATTGTGCCCAAATGGATGGCATTTACCTTCATTAGACGAATGGAAAATGCTCATAAATCTAGTAGGCGGTGAGCAATTTGCTGGAGCCAACTTAAAATCTAAAGAAGGCTGGAGTAACGAAGCGGATGGGTTAGACATTGCTGGATTTTCAGTTTTGCCTGCAGGAATCTTTAATCCCCATAGGGGATATTTGGCTATAAACGAGCAATCCACTTTTTGGGCTGACGACGAACAAGACGGACTTTATTGCGCAATTAGATTTTATACAAATAATTCAACATACATGTCTTGCCATCATGAGGGTCATTTTGGCTATTCTGTTCGTTGCATAAAGAATTTTGATTAAGTTAGGCTCAATAGTATAGATTACTAAAAGTAGAATAATGCCAAAAATCCCCCGGCGAGTGCCGAGGGATTTTTGCTAAAAGGAGACCCCCGCTCGGAGGCAGGGATGACATGTAAGGCGCGGGGGCGCGACTCTCGCGATTAGTACCTGTAATGATCCGCCTTGTACGGGCCTTCCACAGGCACGCCGATGTAGTCGGCCTGGGCCTTGGTGAGGGTCGTCAGGTGGACACCGAGCTTTTCGAGGTGGAGACGTGCGACCTTTTCGTCGAGGATCTTCGGGAGCGTATAGACGACGCCGCTTTCGTACTTGATGCCGGCGACAGTCTGCTTGCCCTGGGCATTGAGCCAGAGGTCGATCTGAGCGATGGTCTGGTTCGTGAAGCTTGCACTCATCACGAAGCTCGGGTGGCCGGTAGCGCAGCCGAGGTTGAGCAAGCGGCCTTCGGCGAGCACGAGGATGCTGTGGCCGTCGGGGAAAATCCATTCGTCGTACTGCGGCTTGATTTCGTTACGCTTGATGCCCGGAACCTTCTTGAGGCCGGCCATGTCGATTTCGTTGTCGAAGTGGCCGATGTTACCGACGATGGCGCGGTGCTTCATCTTGCCCATCTGCGCGGCGCTGATGATGCCGGTGTTGCCGGTGGTGGTCACGAAGATGTCGGCCATGCTCACGACTTCGTCGAGGGTCTTGACTTCGTAGCCTTCCATGGCGGCCTGGAGTGCGCAAATCGGGTCGATTTCGGTGATGATCACACGGGCGCCCTGACCGCGGAGGGACTGGGCGCAGCCCTTACCCACGTCGCCGTAGCCGCACACGACTGCAATCTTGCCTGCCATCATCACGTCGGTCGCGCGGTTGATGCCGTCGATGAGGGAGTGGCGGCAGCCGTAGAGGTTGTCGAACTTGGACTTGGTCACGGAATCGTTCACGTTGATTGCCGGGAACTTGAGGCGGCCGGCCTGGGCCATCTGGTAAAGGCGATGCACGCCGGTGGTGGTTTCTTCGGAAACGCCGCGGAGAGTTTCGCGGGCGCGGGTCCACTGCTTCGGGTCCTTCTCGAAAATCTTACGGCAGGTGGCGAGGAACACGCCCCATTCTTCGCTGTCGGTAGCGGGGTTGAATTCGGGCACCTTGCCGGCGTCTTCGAATTCGGCGCCGCAGGTCACGAGCATGGTGGCGTCGCCGCCGTCATCCACGATGAGGTCAGCAGTCTTGCCGTCCGGCCACACGAGGGCGCGGGCGGTGTTTTCCCAGTATTCTTCGAGGGTTTCGCCCTTCCAGGCGAACACGGGCACGCCCTGCGGGTTTTCCACAGTGCCCTTCTTGCCCACCACCACGGCGGCGGCAGCGTTGTCCTGCGTGCTGAAGATGTTGCAGCTGACCCAGCGCACGTCGGCACCGAGGTCCACCAGCGTTTCAATCAAGATGGCGGTCTGCACCGTCATGTGGAGGCTACCCATAATACGGGCGCCAGCGAGCGGCTTCTTGCCTGCATATTCCTTGCGCAGCGCCATCAGGCCCGGCATTTCGGTTTCGGCGAGGTCGAGTTCCTTGCGGCCTTCCACAGCAAGGTTGATATCCTTAATTTTGTATTCCATAATGTTTCCTTTTGGCGCGGGTTTTGCAACCATCTTATAGTGGTTGTCGGTCGCACATCCTTATTTATGCATAAATATAGTTTTATGCATATTTTACGTCAACGAGAACCGTGCGGAAAGTGTATACGTGCAGGCATTTTTGGGAAAATGGCGGTGAAATTGAAATTTTTTTGATGTTTTCACCGCCACTTTGCTATGTTGTGTGTAAAGAAACATGGCGATGGAGGTTACTTTGTAACTTTTGGGCGGTGAAAATCGTTATTTTTATTGCGTTTCACCGCCGGGCGGCGAGAAAATACTTCTCAAATAGCGACTTTTTATACATATAAAGTAATTTCTGGCGGTGAAATTGGAAACTTTTTGTCGTTTTCACCGCCATTTTTCAATTTGCCGCATTAATCCGCATCAACCAGCGTCAACTATTCCGTAAACAATATTCCCCGGATGCGTAGCGTCTTGCTGCTTTTCGACTCTTCTTCCGCATGCAGGTATTTTATCCCGAACGTGGCCCCGTCGGTCTTGATTTGCCTTGTGGAGTCCTGCTTGAGCGTCTGCCTGTCGACGGTAAAGCTGTAGACGGTCCTGGTTGCGCTTTCGCCTGCCGGGCCTGCGGTGCTGTCGGCGCATGCGTCACTCTCGTCGCTGTTGCAACTGCAGCCGCTGTCTTCTTTCAGCGAAATCCGGAAGGTGAGCGTGTCGCCCGCGAATTCGAACTCATCGTTGTTGAAGTAATGGTCTATGGCGACGGCGCCCTTCGTGCCGCGGGGTACCTGGAGCACCGCCTTGTCGGGGTACTCTATGCTGACCTCGAACTGATCGAACGGCTCTGCATCCGTGCTGTCCGAATCCTCGCAACATTCGTCTTCGGCGAGGTCGTTGGTGAATGCGTAGTCGTATCCTGTGATGGGGAGATATCCGGTGAATTCCGGGTTGTGTGCTTCGGCAAGCTCGAGCATTCGCGAAACAAGTAGCTTCGAGTTCTCGTCATCTTTTTTCCGCAGGTCGATAACGAATTTCCGGGCGTCATCCTTGCTGAGCGGGAACTCCGTGTAGCCCGCTTCGGCAAGGGCTTCCCTGATGCTCCCCATCCAGACGCGCTGCGAAATGCTGTATGCGCTCAGCGGGGTATCGGTGATGACGAAGAAGAGCGCGCAGAATATGACGGCGATGTAGCGTGACTTGCACTTGATTTTGTCGATGAGGAAGACCGCGATGATGACGTAGAAGTAGATGTTGATGGTCGCGGCGTAGATGCGTTCTGCCGAGATGCCGTAGTCGCTGATTCTGCGGATAAGGCCGACGGACATCATGGCCACGAGCGGGATGCACGCTGCGGGGAAAACCTTGAGGAGTTTTTTCTCGAACGTGTTGCCGGGAGCAAGGCGCGTGGGGTACAGGATGGTGACGAGCGCGAGCATGTACAGCATGAATCCCGAGACGAAATACGATACCATTCCCTGCGGCATATCCCACAGCACGATGAACTTGACGATGTAGGCGTAAAAGAGGAGTATGGCGAGCGAAAGTACCGGCACGAAGAGGAACCGGATAGTGCTCGTGGCGAACTTGTTCAGCGCGGGTGTTTCGCTGTGGCATTCCTCGATGGCGGGGATGCCGCTGAAGTAGAGTATGGGGAAGACGGCACTTGCGCAGAAGTAGAAGATGTAGAAATAAACCTTCTCGTCGAATTCATGTTCGAAAAGTGCGCCAAAACAGAAGACGAGCGCTTCTACGGATGCGAGCAGGAGTGCTGTGACGAGCGCGGCGACAACTAGCGCCTTGAGGTTCTTGAATAGGAAAATCCAGAATGCGTTTTCGTCTTTGTTTTTCCAGAACGGGGCGATAAATATGCCGAGCGTGGCGGTCACGTACACAAGCGCGGTACTTGCAATAAAGTAATATGTCAGCGTGGAGTAATGTGCCAGCAATGAAAACTGCATCGCAACGCTGGAGGTGATACCGAAGGCAAGTATAATTGAAAGCGCGAGCCATGCTGCGCCCGAGATTGCCTGCGGCAACTTGCTTTCGTTTTTCAGGGATTCCTGCACGAGCGATGTCGTGAGGGAAATGAGCATCGCTGCGACAGGGTAGATACCGAGCCACGCGAGGAATCTCATTCCGGCGAGTCTTTCAAAGATTTCTGTATGTTCCGTGTTGTAAACAAGCGCGAAGAATGTGAAGAAGGCGAGTGCCGATGCGATGGGGAACCGCCTGAACGCGCTCGAAATCTGGCTCGGGTATTTTTTGAAAGCGTCAAGTACCATATGTTAAATATAATACTGTCGTGACTTTGTCATCCCCGCGGAGGCGGGGATCTTCCTTGCAGTTATGAATTTACGGGGGCTAACCGTTCGTCATCCCCGCGGAGGCGGGGATCTTCCTTGCAGTTATGAATTTACGGGGGCTAACCGTTCGTCATCCCCGCGGAGGCGGGGATCTTCCCTTCATATCAGGAATCTTTGTACTACTTCTTCACGCAGCGCACCGCGAGGAAGGTCTGGTCGGTGAATGCCGTCGGGTCCGTATCGGGGTAGGTATTCCGGTAGGTTTGCGGATTGGTGTAGTATCCCCAGAATTCAACTTCGTAGTACCCTACCTTGGCGATAAGTCGTTCTCCTTTTTCGTTGGACTCGTTCATCCATAAGAGGGCGGTGTACCCTTGCCAGGGTGAATAGGGCTGGTCGGTGTCAATGATTCTTCCGCTCAGTATAAAACTCAGTCCGTAGGTGTCGGGCGCTGAATAACTGCTCCCTGTACCGCCCAGTTGCGAAATGTTGTGCGGGGTTTCCGGTTGCCTTGTCCCGAGCGTGAGTATGTCGCTGGAATCGGGGAGGTTCCACCCTTCGGGGCATACCTTGGCCGCGACGTTCACGCTGTAGTACCTTCCGATATTCTTGCAACTGTCATCGAGGCAGCGTGTTTCCTTCGCGAGTTCGCTTTCGGTAAATCCGGCGTACTTCATGTTCTCCGCAATCCATGTACGGCCCTTGTATTCTATCGTGTGATAGACGTAGTTGTCGCGCGGGTCCTTGAAACTTCCGTAATCAATTTCGGGGTTAAAGTAGTATTCCGCCGGATAGTCGGTATGCCATTCGTACGTGGGGCGCCATGTCTTGTTGAAGCAGATGTATTCGGTGAAGTTTGTCCAGACTTTTTCGTTGACGATTTTGATGCGTTGGTTGTCGGTATCGCAGGGCCTGTTGTAGAACTCGCTCCATCTCCCGTCCTGGCAAACGTAGTACATGTTCGGATCGTTTTCGCTCTGTTGCGTCTGCCCGTCGGTAGTGCATTCCGTCTTTGACATTTCGATGTCGTTCTGGTTCGCGTAATCCCAGCCTTCGTCCATGCAGGGGGCGTCAGCATTGTAGAAGTCGTAACTCCTGCAGAAGTGTTCCTTGCGGCACACATAGGTTTTGGCCGGGTTATTCGGGCTTGTGTACAGTTTACCGTGCTTGTCGCAGGGCACGTCGAAGGTTTCTGCATCGATGGTTTCTGCTTCGTACCAGCCCGAGTCGAGACTGCATACAAATGATTTGCTGATGGGCTTGCCCCCGTATAAGATGTACTTGCCTTCCCTGTTGCAGGGTTGATTGTACGTGTAGACCTCTTTGTCGGTGGGGATGTCCCAGCCGGTTTTGCGGCATATAAAGCGGATATTCCCGATGCCGATGGAATCAGTCATGTATTCCCCAATGCGGATGGAATCCTTCAGGTCGGTAGTGCAATAGGGAATGTCAAAGCACTTACGTGCAACGTTGTTCACGATGAACTTGGGTACGGGGCGCGAAAAGCCTCCAGCACATCCCTTGGGTGTGTATGCCGTATTGTCGTAGAGGATGTAGTTGGGGAATGCACTTGCCGAATATATGGTGGAAACGTCGTTTTTCCGGAATTGAAACAGGTCGCTAAAGTTGCAGTAGTATTTTTTCTCGAGGGTGCCGGTCCTTGCGAATGTTTCTGCCACTTCCTTGAAGAACTCGGATTTCGTGGTCCCTCCGAAAATGTAGTCAAGCGCATAGTCGATGAACTTTGTATCGACGCCCGGGTGCTCGCGGAGTATGCTGTCTACGCCGATGACGCCGAGCAGTTCCCACTTGGCGGTGGTATCTGCCGCATCTTTGGACAATCCGCCTTGGGTCAGTACTTCGATGCGGCCCGCAAGGACGCTGTCGAGCGTGATGAGGTTCAGCGTGGTGCTTGTCGTGGCGGTGTCTATGCCGCCTATGCCACCGCAGCCGATTCCGCCTATACCGCCGTATTCGCCGCCAATTAATATGTCGCGTGTGTTGGTGTCGATGATGGCGTAGATGTGCTGTTCAATGGTTTCTGGGTTGTTCGGAGTTTTGCTCGCGGAACTCGAGGATTCCGGTTCGCCCGGCTCGGGTTCGCCGACGACTTCGCTTGAGGAACTTTCGCCCTGCGCGATGACCGTGTTCTCGTCTTCGGTGGTGCCCGTCACCTTCTCCGAACAGGAGCAGGCGAAAAACGCAATGAAGCATGCGGGTAGAATTAGCTTAATCTTGCTCATTGCTTGTCTCCTTTTTTACAACCCTATTATTTACTTTGTCCGAAAGCGGGAAAAGCTGCAGGTTCACGCGATACACCTGGTTGATGTTCTCGCATTCGCGCGCGATGTCGATAATTTTTTTGCGGCAGTCGTTTATCGTTTCTACGATTCGGGCGTAGGCGGCCTCGTCGATTCCCATGGTGACGCCCGTAATGTTGCGCTCCTCGGGGCTATCCGTGTCGATGGATTGCATGGCGAGGCCCGCCATTTCGCGGTTCATGGACCGGATGGCGAGCGGGATGGCCTCTTTCGAGCCCTTCACGGATTTTTCCGTCTGCTCGTAGGTTCCCTTGCCCGTCTTTACGAGAAACCCCGCCTTCACCAGGAACTGGAGCGCATCCTGCACGTCGAGTGCCGATGTCTTGTTCCTGATGCTCGCTGCGATTTCGCCCGGTGCCGCTCCTGGCATTATCGGGGCGAGTTCGCGCACGATGGGGCAGGCGGGCGTTTCGTAGTAGTGGAAGGCTTCGGCATCGACGATGCGTATCTTGTTGAGCCTGGCCTCCTGTTCGAGTTCGCGAAGTGCCGCCTCCTTCTCCGCGGCACTTTTCGCGTTCCCGAATTTTACGAGCAGCCCGAAATAGGTGTAGTCGAACCCCTCTAACCCCATGGCTCGCGCAACCTTCGCTATTCCGGGCTTGCTCAGGCGCGTCCCCCCGTCGCAAACCAGCTTGAGGTATGTCGGTGAGACAAAACCGGCGAGGCTTGCGAATTCGCGCCATGTGAAATAAGAAACCCTCTTGCGCTCCTCGTAGAAGTCGCGCATGTAGGTACGGTAGTCACTGTACTCGGTTATTGGCTTCATGTGAGTAAAAATAATACAAATTAGGCGAAAAAGCAACAAAAAAACGCAATTTTTATAAAAATAATTTGTGTTTTGAAAAATATGATACAAGATGCAACGTATATGATACGCGGGTGTATTATATGCGGGCCGGGGGCGTGTTGCGGGGTTGCGCTCGGGTCGCGTTGCGGGTTGCGATTAAAAAAATGTATCTTTACTGCATGGCGATGGTAACAGAAGTTTTCACTCCGGCAATGTTCCGGGCAATGGCCGCGAAGGGCTACACGCAAGAGGATTTGTGCTTGCGTGTCGGCTGGTCGCGCCGCAAGATTGTGGACAACTTCACGATGGAACTTGCCGCGGCCATCGAGTTTCTGCTCGACACTCCTGCGAAGGAACTGTGGAATTTCCGGAAGGGCGAATTGCGTGCTTTGCAGGCGGGCCGCAGGGAATTCAACCGCATGCTGTGCTCGCGCGAGGTTATCGCGTGGGCGCGCCGCTTCCCGGTGCGTGAACTGGAATCGCGCGGGCTTATTGCGAGCGCCGCCGGCATGGGCACCGCTGGCATGGGTGCTATCGGCCACAACGAGGCCTCTGCGACTGCTGCGACCACTGCGTGCAATTCGCATGCGCAGCGTTACGAATCGGGGCTCGTTCCCCGCGAGGTAATGAAGTTCATGGGCGTCGCGAGTATTGCCGGCTGGCAGAAGGCCTACGCGATTGCGCAAGATACGCTCAACCCGCACGCCTATTCCGCATGGCTGCGCGTCGGGGAACTCCAGGTGAGCCGCCCTCCCGCAGATTTCGAGATCGACCGCGGGTGCATCGCGCGTAACCTTGCCTTCTTGCGGAACAATGCGGTGCCTTACAGGGCCGGACTGCGGCGCGTATTTGTGGAAACTCTCCGCAAGTGCGATGTCGCCGTATTGCAGGTGCCCGCGTTCCTTGCGGCGCCAGCCCCGCGGGCGGCGTGCTTCTGGAAGGGTGCGCGCCCGGTACTGCAACTGCCCACGGGTACGGCAAGCGATGGCGACTTCATGGAATCCGCATACGGCGCGATGGGGCATATCCTGTATAACCGCAAGAGGCTCTCGTGTCTCGTGACTGCGGATAAAGTAATTTCGAGCGATCCCGCGCGGGGTGTTGCCGCAATGCGCATCGCAGAGAACCTACTGCTCACCGAAGCCGAGGAATGCGAGATTATTTGCTGCGGGCGATTCGAGGAACCGCGCTGCATCGAGTATTTTTCACGTGCGTTCCACGTGCGCCCGGGTATCATCGTCACGCGCCTGCAGGCCCAGCGGAAAATCCCCGCGATAAGCCCGCTGAACGCATTTAAAATAGCGGTTTAGCACCCGCTGGCATCCCCGCTTTAGGTGGGGATTTCCCTTTTATACAGACCAAATGGCTACGTTTTGCCGATTTAGTCTGCTTTTAGAGATGGGTTTCCCGCCCTTAAATGTGAAAAAAACGAATTTCGGCAGACTAAATGGCTTTGAATCCTTGCTTTGGTCTGCTCGCCAGCCGTAAAACCATCCAAATTGTTGCATACAAACTAAAAATCGGCAGACTAAATGGCTTTGAAACCTTGCTTTGGTCTGCCCGCCAACCGTAAAACCATCCAAATTGTTGCCTACAAACTAAAAATCGGCAGACTAAATGGCTTTGAAACCTTGCTTTGGTCTGCCCGCCAGCCGTAAAACCATCCAAATTGTTGCCTACAAACTAAAAATCGGCAGACTAAATGGCTTTGAATCCTTGCTTTGGTCTGCCCGCCAACCGTAAACCAGCTTGGCCGCCGTAAACCAGCTTGGCCGCCGTAAAACAGCTCGCCCTAGTCCATGCGCCGCACGCGGCGCCCACGCTACCCGTTAACTAATTTCACGAACTCGCGGCATACCGCCTCGGGGTCGCTCTTCCCGAAAATCGCGGAGCCCACCACGAACACGTTCGCGCCCGCTTCCTTGCAGGCGAGGATATTGTCGAGCTTCACGCCGCCGTCAATCTGGATGTCGAGTTCCGGCTTCATCGCGCGCAGTTCGCGGATTTTGTCGAGGCAGTACGGGATAAGGCTCTGGCCACCAAAGCCAGGGTTCACCGACATGATGAGCACCATGTCCACGATGTCGAGCACGTACTTTATGCTTTCTAGCGGGGTCGCCGGGTTGATAGCCACCGCGGGCTTCACGCCGAGTTCCCTAATCTGGTGCAGCAGGCGGTCGAGGTGGTTTGTGGTTTCGGCGTGCACGCTGATGATGCTTGCACCCGCCTTCGCAAATTCGCCCACGTAGTTTTCGGGATTCTCGATCATCAGGTGGCAATCGAGCGGGAGCTTGGTGCCCTTGCCCACGCATGCGGAAATCCCCGGGCCGAAACTGATGTTCGGCACGAAGTGTCCGTCCATGATGTCGAGGTGCACGAGGCCTGCGCCGCCGTTTTCGATGGCCTTGAGGCCGTTACCGAGTTCGAGGAAGTTAGCGTTCAGCACGCTGGGGGCGATAATTTGTTTGAGCATACGCCAAAATTAGCAAAAAGCAAGGCCCGGCGCATCACCAAACCAGAAATACACTTCTTCAAACCCAAAATAAACATCATCAAGCCGGAAATACGCATCGTCAGCCCCCAAAACGCCTTCATTTTACATCTAGCCACGAAACTTATTTTTTACTAACTTTGAACCCGAACTTAACATTAGGAGATAAAATCATGGCTAAGACTACTGCAAACAAGGTCGCAAAGGCCCCCGCAAAGAAGGCCGCCGCCAAGCCGGCCGCCGAAAAGAAGGCCGCTCCGAAGGCCGCCGCCGCGAAGAAGGTCGCCGTCGAATTCGTCGCCGACTGCCCGCTCGCAACGACCGTTTCCGTCGCCGGTTCCTTCAACAACTGGGCTGTCGACAAGGACATGCTCAAGAAGGACAAGAAGACTGGCCTCTGGACTGCGAAGATTTCCCTCGCCGCTGGCGACTACGAATACAAGTTCGTGTGCGACGGCAAGAACTGGGACGCAGGCGACAACAAGATCAAGCACGTCTAATTAACGTTCTTTGTCATTCTGGAGCGCAAGGCGCGATAGAATCCATATAGAAATTACGCCGGGCTAATCGCTCGGCGTTTTTTGCTAGATATCATATTATGGTGTGTAAAGATGCGTTTGCTCACATTTCTGGTGCGACCCTATTGCGCCAGCGTCTTGGTTTAATTATATTTACACTTACATAGCGGGGTAACCTGCGTCCGGATTTATGGAGCTTTGCTTCTTATTATCTTCTTGACTGGAATCGGCAAAATTCAAACGCGGAAGGTAATAGGCAAACGCTCACGTCCCGTTCGGGGCGTGGGTTGTTGATTTTTGTTTGTGCGTTATGGCTTTGCCGAGCCTCAGTCTGCAAGCAATCGATTGGCAACACACGCCTTTTTCTATGCAATGACCGCCTTTGATTGGCCCTCCGTTTTTTCGCCGCTTTCCTCCCCGCAAAAAAAACGGAGACTCTATGGAAATCAAAGCGCGTTTTTCCCGATACGTTCCTGCATGCGCCGCCCTTGCTACTGCGGCAATCCTCCTGTGTTCGTGCGCGACAAACCCTCCCGCATGGTACAAGGCGGGTTACTCCAAGTACGAAACTGATAATGCGCTTGCCCAGTGCGAATACGACGTGAGCATGCAGATGCTGCCCGACGACAAGCAGGGCCGCGCCGTGAACAACTGCATGATTCGCCAGGGCTTCCGTTTTGTGGACAACCCGCCCGACGACCCGGAAATGGACCACTACGTACCCCCCGCACAGCAGCCTGCACATGCGGCGCCGCAACCCGCTCAACCTGCACCTGCATCGCAACCCGCATACCAGTCGCCCGCCCAGCCTGCTCCGGCCCCGCAGCCTGCATACCAGCAGCCCGCCCAACCCGCTCCTGCACAGCCTGCGCGCAACCAGATGATCGATGAATCCGGGGATAACCAATGGTGGAAATAAGGACATTGAAGGCGCTATTTGTCGCATGCCATCTCGTGGCCGGTATGGCGCTTATGGGGTGCGCAGGCAAGACTGTGGTTATCGGGCAACAGACCTGGATGACCGACAATGCGAATGCGCCGGTCGAAGGTGCAAAATGTTACAGGCAAGGTAATAATGGCCAGCAGTGTGCCGACAACTTCATGGTCTATGACTGGCAAGGTGCGAACAGCGCGTGCCCCGAAGGTTTTCACTTGCCGAGTCTCCAGGAATTCTCGACTCTCGAAAGTGCGCGCAAGGCGAAGAACGATGTCGTGAACCTGGCATGCCATGATGATGGCAAGACGTTCGATAACGGGCTCTGCTACGAAACAGCCTTTTCCGCATTCTGGACAAGCACGCAGGCCGACAATAAAACCGCGTTCGTGTGGGACGTGGAACTCGACTACACGAACCTCGCCCCGCGTGCTGCCGGGAAAAAAGAACTCTTTGCCGTGCGCTGCATAAAGGACTAGCCCATGCTTAAACGAACCGCCATCACGCTTATTGCCGCATGCGCATCCGTTTTCGCAGGCGACATCTCTATATCGCTCCCCTCGTCCGAGAACTTGGGTGAAAAAATCAGCTTCTTGAAAGACCTTCGCGAAAATGCAAATCTCGACGCCACGCAACAGAAGAATTTCAACGACCTGTGGACACAGGCGAATAATGTCGCCGCCATGAACAATCGCTGTGGCTCGATTCTTTTGAACGATATCCCCGACGAGGCGTGCCAGCACTTTTACGAGGTTGAACTCCCTGCATTCGAGGCGAAGTTTTTTGAACTCACCGGCGAATTCAAGCTGAATGCGGTCAAGGCTTCCAACGCGCTCTCGGATAAGCGTGCGATGATCGAGGCGTGTGCTGCTGCCCTCACTCCGGAAACATACCAGGTCTCCAATATAATGACGGTCATTGGCGAAGTTTCTCCCGAGCCTCTCGATGACGGAATGGCGATGATCAGGTATAACCTGGCGCTTGCAATCAACAGGGCGAAGCGCGAGGCTATTGAAGCGCAGCTTTCCAAGTGGTACGAGGCCTGTGGGGAGGGTGTCCTGAGTCAGGGGGACTATTCGCCGCTGTTTGTACAGAGAATCAAGAAGCAGGTCTCGCGGGCCGGTAACTATATCGACATTATTGGCGGCAAGATTGTGGTGGTACAGGCCAAGCAGGAACGCTTCAGTTACTACGTGAACGACCGATTCCTTTTCGGCAAGTCCATCCTTGCGGGTGCGAAACTCCTTTCCATTGACAAGGCGGGCGTAGTGCGTTTCATAAACACGTCGGGTATCCAGTGGAAGGATTACGCCATCTTCAATGAGGAAGAAATCCAGAAGAGAGGGTTCAACGGCCGCATGCTTTGGGGCGACCGCACTGCCCCGCTCCGCACGGTCCGTGCGTTCAAGAGCGGGAGGATTTTCAAGAGCGTCATTATCGGCAAGCAGGAATGGAGTGCGGTGGATCTAGGTGCTGGTGATTGGAGGCGCGCCGTGCAGTCTTGCCCGGCGGGCTGGCACCTGCCCACGGATGACGACTGGAAAGAACTCGGGAATTTCGTGAATGCTAATAGCTATGGCGCCCCTATCCCGCCCATGCTCAAGGCCGCCCGCGGGTGGGCTAATCCGGGCATCGACCTTTACGGATTCAGTGCGAGGTTGGCTAAGTACACGGAATACGGGACACAGGCTCCACCGCAAAAGAAGGAATGTGCCAGGTACTGGAGCAATACGCAAGTGAATAACATGGTTGCAAGTTACTGGGAACTTTGTGACGATAAACTCCGTTTGGGCGAGTCCGACAAGCGGAGTACATATTCTGTCCGTTGTGTACAGGATGGCAACCTTTCTTTCAAGAAATAACGGTCGGGCGAGCTATGAATAAATTAGTTTTATTGTTTTTGATATTGCCTTTTGTCGTCGGATTGTGCTTTGCACAGGATAGTGTGTCGGCTGTTACTGAACCTGCTCCCGTTTTCGTAGATGAGGCGGTCTCGCCGGAATCTCCTGAAGAATCGGCTGCACCTGCTTACGACAAGCGTATTTTTGAAGACCTCGGTAAAATTTGTAGCAAGCGCTTCTGTGCTGTAGAGATATTCTTCAGGAACGGAACCTATTCGCAGATGACAAAGTCCAGGTCACTGCTATCGAATAAGGAACTTCTGGATTATGATTCTAGCCACAAGGCTCCCGGTACGGATGTAGAAGGCGATTCGCTAGAACTCGGCGTTGAAAGCGCGGCTCCGCTTGACAGGGATGCTCAAAAAATGCAAATTGCGGATAAACTTGCAAAAATGTGCGCGGGCAAGGAATTCTGTACTCTCGAGGCCACGTTGCACGGGCCCTCCTTCACGTTTGCATCGCTCAGGAACGTGACTACGGATATTCGCCCCAGGAGCCAGGAAATCCCGCGCTACGCCGAGATACACTATTCTTCCGATACCGAGGTAAAGCCTTTCGCGGTTCAGGCAATCGCCATGCCACGCAAGTCTACAAGGCAGGCTCCGCAAGATGTTTCGCCGGCATCAAGCGATGATTCCTCTCCCGTCGCGAAGAAACCCGCAAGGCGCTTCAAGAACAAGAAGTTTTCGCATGCAATCGCGTTCTCGCTCGGCTTCCTGGCCGAAGATGAATACGGTTATATTGGTGGACTGGATGTTACGCAGGCGCTGGAACTTTTCCCGCGATATACGTTCAAGTGGGTGTGGCACGACTACGTTACGTTTGCTCCCGGTATAGGCATCGCGTTCCGGAACAATACTCTCAACATTGATGACGAAATGACTGTATACGGGAATACCTATGATTATTACTATGGCTATAGCTACACCACAGTTAGTGAGGATGGCTCGATCAGTTACCAAAACATCACGCTGGACATCCCCATTGAATTTCGGTTTGGTAGCATGTTCTTCGGGAGTGTCACGCTTGACCTGCGCAAGCCTATAGCCGAGTGGTACGATTACGAGGTAGATTTTTACCGGAACTATTCTTACAGCAGTTTTGATTACGATAATGGTGACGGGTTTGATTTCTTTGCGGCGGAGGATGCTGAAATTGGCCTCTGGCTTGGTGTGGGCGTCCAGCACAACGGATTTGGTTTTGAATTTCAGGCTTTGCTCGCAAATGATGGCTCAAGCAATGGAACTCATCAATACGAATATCTTTTCGACGGATATTTCTCCTTCCGGCTCTTGGCTGAATACACTTTCTAGGGAGGCCCCATGAATTGTAGACAAGTTTATAAAAAATGGATTCACACCCTTCTTGTCGCACTAGCGGCCTGCCTTGCTATGGCGTTCCTCACTGCATGTGGAGATAGCCCGCTGAAAGCGGCCAGTGAGGATATTGACGATGCCGAAGATTGGGCACGCAATGACACGTATTATTCTATGGAACGTGAAGCGAAGATCAAGGCGTCGAGCAGTTCGATGGCGCAAGCCCTCAGCGTGTGCGAGGCACGCTATAACTACACTTGCTGCAGCAACTGCTACTATGCCTACGGGTACTACGAATGCTCTTACTGCACCAATAAGTGCTATGATGATTACGGATACTATATCTGCTACTCAAGTTCGAGTTACCGCTACAGTTCCTCAAGTTATTACTCGTACTACAGTTCTAGCAGCTCGGCTCCTGCCAAGACATATTACCTAAAGACCTCGAAAACGATGAAGTTCTCGCTCACCTATTACAAGCAGGTGTCGAGTGACTGGGACATATTTGATAACGCGGGCGATCCGGAGGTGAGTTTTACGGTCTATTGCTATTCGGAGGGTTCGCTGTTGAAATCCCTGTCGACGGGTCTGCTTTTGGACAAGGTCGATATCACGTCGTGGAGCGGTACAAGCAGCAAGGCGCTGACTATTCCTGTAAATACGGACGAAATAAAAGTCTGCCCGAAGGTCGTAGACGATGACCCCTCCAGCGATGACGAGAAGACCGTGTCGGGCGGGTGCAAGACAGTTTCTGAAGTGGGTTACTTGGCCGATTACAGCGTGCAGGCGCAGTACCAATACACCAGTGTCTACAAGATTGATTGGGAATGGTATCTGTATTAGGGAGATTTACTATCTTTCCCCCCATGAATTATTCCATCCCCCAAGAAGTTTTCGTGAAGGCTGCCGAACAGTACGGCACCCCCCTCTGGCTCTATGACCGCGCGACGATTGAAAAGCGCGTGAAAGAGGTCCAGGTTTTCGACACCGTGCGTTTTGCCCAGAAGGCTTGCCCGAACCTCTCCATCGTAGCGCTGGTGCGCAAGCTCGGTGGCGTGGTGGATGCAGTCTCTGCAGGCGAAATCGTGCGCGCGTTGAAGGCGGGTTTCAAGGGTGGTCAGCAGAAGGGCAAGGCTCCCGAAATTGTCTACACCGCAGATATCTTCGACCGCGACGCGCTTGAACTCGTGAAGAAGTACGACATCGCGGTGAACGTGGGTTCGCCCGACATGATTCAGCAGCTTGCCGATTTCGGCGTGAAGTCGGAACTTACGCTCCGTGTGAACCCGGGCTTTGGTCACGGGCATTCGAGCAAGGTGAATACCGGTGGCCCGCTCAGCAAGCACGGCGTGTGGCACGAACAGATCAAGGACTGTGTCAAGCTCGCGCAGGCAAACGGGATGTGGATTACAGGGCTCCACATGCACATCGGTTCCGGCTCCGACTTCGAACACCTCTCGCAGGTTTGCGACGCGATGGTCGATGCTAGCCGCCGCCTGGGCTCTCATTTGCGCACCATCAGTGCAGGGGGCGGCCTCCCGATTCCGTACCACGAAGAAGACAAGGACAACCGCATCGACATGCAGGCCTACTACGACCTGTGGGACAAGGCCCGCAAGAACATCCAGCAGAGCATCGGCCACGAGGTTCACCTGGAAGTCGAACCCGGTCGCTATCTGGTGGCCGAAAGCGGTTACCTGATGGCCGAAATCCGCGCCGTCAAAAAACAGGGCGACAATTTATTCTACCTGCTTGACGCCGGCTTTACCGACCTGGTGCGCCCGAGCTTTTACGGCAGCTATCACGGCATTTCCATCATCGCCCGCGACGGTCGCGAAATGAACGAGATGGTCGATGCCGTCGTGGCAGGCCCGCTCTGCGAATCCGGTGACGTGTTCACGCAGGAAGAAGGTGGCTTCGTGGTGACCCGCAAGCTCCCGAAGGCGAAGGTCGGCGACCTTTTGATTCTCCATGACGCAGGCGCCTACGGTGCAGCCATGAGCAGCAACTACAACAGCCGCCGCTACGCTGCCGAGACCATGTACACGAACGGCGAGCTCAAGGTCATCCGCGAAAGGCAGACTTTCGAACAGCTGTTGCAGAACGACCGCGTTATTGACCTATAGTTCTGTAAATTTTCTAAATAAATTTTCTTATAAAAAAAGCGGAATTCTCCGCTTTTCTTTTATTTCAGGCTATTTTGTATCATACAAAAGTAAATTTTTGTGATATTGTTAAAAATTAGACGTTATTTGGCGTTTTTGTATCTATCATCACGCCATTTTCAGCAACGAGCGTATATATTCCTAGTATATGGATTCCGTAATCACATACCAGGACTATCATGCCTTCATGCGCGACTGGTTCAGCGACAAAAAAACGCATACGGCGATGACGTGGCGCGAGTTCTCGAAACTTGCGGGCTTCCGCTCGCCGGTTTACCTGAAGCTGGTATGTGAGGGAAAGTCTGGGCTTCGCGGGCCCGGAATCTTGCGTGTTGCGCACGCCATGGGGCTGGACGGTTTCGAACTTGCGTATTTCAGGTCGCTTGTGGCGTTCAACCAGGCGAGGCGCGAAGCCATAAGGCAGAAGCATTTCGAAGAGATGCAGGCTTTATCTAAGGCGCACTGCGTCAATGTGCTTGGGCAGAAATCCATGGGGTATTTCGAATCGTGGCTGAACCCCGTGCTCAGGGAGCTGGTGCCCCACATGCCCGGCAAAAAGCCGAAGCAGGTGGCGGTACAGTGCATGCCGAAAATCACCGCGAAGCAGGTGTCTGCGACTATAGAGTACCTGACGGCTATGGGGCTCCTGAAAAAGTCCGGCAAGAATAAGTTTGAACAAACTAACAAGACGGTTTCTACGGGCAAGATGGATTTTGTGCCTCTCGCGGTACAGCAGATGCACCTGCAGATGGGAGCCTTCGCGCTTGACGCTATCAAGAACGTGCCGCTTTCCGAGCGCTCTGTTTCGGGCCTTACGCTAGGGCTCACGCAGAAGTCGTTCCAGAAGATAGTGAAGGAACTCGCGGATTTTAGAAGGCGTATTATCGCCATCGCTACCGAAGACGACGACATGGAACGCGTCTATCGACTGAACTTGCAACTTTTCCCGCTCACGTGGAGCGTGAAGCCGAAGAAGGATTAAACTTTATGAAGAAGTTTTTTGAAATAGCCTGTTACACTGCCCTTGCGTTTACCGCGTTCGGATTGGGCGCATGCTCCTCCGACGATAAAGACAAGCATACGGGCGGTGCTACCGAAGAGACGCAGATTGCCATCGAGGACAAGACCATTGCGGGCGTGTCCGAGAAGGGGCCTTTCGTGAAGGGTTCTGCGGTAAGGCTCTACGAACTGAACGTGGATAACTTGGGGCAGACCGGTCGTGCCTTTACGGGAAAGATTGCGAGCGATCGCGGTGACTTCCGCTTCACGCATCTCAATCTGGAAGCGCAGTATGTGTTGCTGGAGGCAAACGGTTTCTACCGCAACGAGGTGAGCGGCAAGAATTCAGTGGCATCCATCTCGCTCAATGCGCTGGTGGACGTATCCGACAGGGAGACGGCGAACATCAACCTGCTCACGCACCTTGCCTACGAACGCATGCAGCACCTGGTAGATGACGGTTCCTCCGTGGCCGAGGCGAAAAAACAGGCGGAACAGGAAATCCTCAAGGCGTTCCAAGTCGCAGATGAATCAATCGAGGGGTTCGAAGGCCTGTCTATATTTGAGTCCGGCAAGGGGAACGCGGTCCTGCTCGCCATCAGCATTCTTATGCAGGGAGAACTTTCCGAGGCGGAATTTTCGGAGAGACTTGCGGATTTTGCATACGACATCGAGAATGACGGCGTGTGGGACGACAGCGTGACTGCGACGAAGATTGCGGACTGGGCAAGCGCACGGAGTGAGGGGGACTACTATGCCTCCATTCGCAAGAACATGGAGGACTGGGAACTCTCCGATACGATTCCGGAATTCGAGAAGTCGGTTGACAAGTTCTGGTGGGAAAACTACGGACTCGGCGATTGCGACAAGAAGGCTGAAGGCGAATTGAAGGAAAACATGAACAGCATGAGCGAACTTGCACATGCGACATTCAGGTGCAAGGATGGCCGCTGGCTCAAAAAAGTCTATGATGATTGGACACCTTATACGGACTCGGCGGACGGAGGTGTCTCCGCTATTTCGTATAGGAACGCTGGCGATACCATCAAGGCGACGTTTGATATCGGGAAAAAGATAGGTTACGACTATGCGGGCTTGGGCTATTGGCTGAACGAGCGCGGTGAACCGGAGGACTATTCTGATTGCGAAGTCATAAAATACTCCTACAAGGGGAACGGCCACAAGTTTGTCGTGGGATCGCCCTTGGGTGGCGAAGATGGCGACTACTACATGTATATTACGGACAGTGATGAGTGGAAAACTGTCTATATTCCCTGGGATTACTTGCAATACGAATGTTGGGGCCGTGTTTGCGGCGAAGGAACTATCGAAGGGGTCAACGGGCAGGTGACGAACTTTACCTGGCACTTCGAGCAAACGGGTTCTATCGAGATTGTGGGAATCGGTTGCATAGATAGAAAGGGATACCTTGAAGCTGAAAAGCTCGAGGAGCCTTGTGAAACAGGCGAGATGAAAATAGCTGCCGCCAGCGAGAGGATGGTTCTTTGCACGGATAAGGTGTGGAAGCCTGCCAGGTGTGGTGACGAAGGGACAGAAGGCAAGGTTCTGGAAGATCAGATCTGCCTTGGTTCCAATTGGTATGAGAAGGACTGCGACAAGTACTTGGAACAGAATCCGGATGGAAGCATGCCCGATGGATATTGCTGCACTGAAGGTGAATGGACCAGCATGATCCTTGCAGAAGATGAAAAGAGCTATATCTGCCCGGAAAAGTGAAGGGGCTTAATACAAGGACATGAAGAAAATCGATGAAAGTCTAACTTCGTTTAACATTTTGTATATTACAAAATGTTAATTGGGTGTGTCGAGTCGACAAAAGGTGTGGGGAATGGTCAAGGCTGTACCGGCTCATTTCCCCAGGTAGTATTCCTTTACAAGTGCGTCCCAGGCGGAGGCTCCTTCCTCGATTTTAATGCTCCTGATGGTGTCGATGACAAAATCCATGCCGTAATCATCGATGAATGGGTAGACGGAAAATTTGATATTCTTCCGGACCTCGTCAATGGGCGGATTGCAGCGTGCTCCACAGAAGGGGCAGTACTGTATTGTCTTTGCAAGAAACTTGGGGAGTTCGGTTTCAACTTGGCATTTGCCGCAGACGAATGTGGTGGTTTCAGATTTTGCCATAGGGTATCCTATTTAAGCAAATATACTCTTGACGAAATCTTCTCCACAGGTTGAAAATTTCGAGGTTCCAGAAAGTGGAACTTTGGGAAAAATTTTTCATTTACGTTGATATTCCAAGTTGGAATAATAGACGCTCTTTTTTTTTCAGTAGAACTGTCAAAAAAAATATTTTTTCTGTTATATTAGAAAACAAACCTTAACCTTCAACTATACAGAGATTCGAATTTAAAGCGAAAACCTGCTTGTTTTTTTTAAGGAAACACCTATGATAACGAGTTATAAAAAAGCAAAAGATGATGTCTTGACCTGCTATAATGAATTTCTTCAGGTCGCAAATCAAGTCAATGGAATAAAAGATGATCGTTCCTTACAAATTCTTGCAGAACAAGCAAAAAAAATAAAAGAAGACAAATTTTGCTTAATGATTGCAGGTGAAGCGAAGAGCGGAAAGTCAACTTTTATAAATGCATATCTTGGTGTTGAAATTCTACCAATGGATGTTAGACAATGCACAAGTTCAGTTGTAGAGATTCGTTATGGTGAAGAATTTGTCTTGTATGCTAAATTTGCGGATGGACGAGAGCGGGAATATCGTGGAGAAGATACCATAAAAGATTTTCTCGTTGCAAATGCTGCTTTAGATGATGAATATAGGGATATTCCTGTAACAACGATTAATAATGAAATTATTGTTAAGTATAAGGACAAAAGAATTCCTGAAGAAATTATAAGAGATCTTTTAAAGGGTGTGGAACGAGAAAATATTCATAGATTGCCCCGAGATGAATATGAAAAGAGGATAAGAACGTACATCAAAAAGAAACAGCCTGATTGGAAGAATGTGGTTGAAAAGATTGAAATTCAATACCCCTTTGAAGATAAAAGTATGAGGGGCGTTAGAATCATTGATTCTCCGGGTGTAAATGCTGCAGGACGAGTTGGAAATGTTACGGCGGCATATATTGAGTCTGCTGATGCAATCATGTTTTTGCGACCTATTACTGGAGTTGCTATTGAAGCTGAGAGTTTTAAAGAATTTTTAGAGTCTAAAAGTGTTGACCGAAATAAAAATGCAATGTTTTTAATTTTGACGCGCGCTGCTGCGGAGTCTAATGAGACCATTGAAAGGGCTCGTGATGAATTTGTTAATATGTTTGGAGTTCAGAAGGCTGAAACTCGCCGTGGAATAGTGAATGAACAGATTATTTCTGTAGATAGTAAAGCCGAATTATACCATAACTCTTTTCAAAATTTATCTACAGAAGAAATTAAAGCTCAGATGAAAAATCTGACGGCAGAAAAAAGAATAGAGCCTTTTTTGACAGCGGCATGGTTTAATGCGGAAGGAGAGAAAGAAGCGTTTCTTCGTGAGCTAAAAAAATATTCCAATTTTGATAAAATTGATCAGTCTTTAAATCGTTTTGGACGAAAGGCTCAGTTTCTTGCTTTAAGTGAATTTCTGGGAAGAATTTTGAAAATGTACGCGAAGATTGCGGCGAATCTAAGAGAAGAAATTGAAAACTATAAATTGAAGGCTAAAAATCCTGCGAAATTAGCGGTTAAAGTCGAGGAAACAAAAGCGGCTCTTACTGATATAGAAAATAAAATGAACGAGACTGTAGATAATATTGCTGCAAAATATGCTGGGTCTAAAACTAATGGGATTATCGCAAAGACTGCAGAAAAAGTGATGAATGCTTATCTTGAAGAAATTGAATGCATTGAAGGTGAGGGTGACTCCAGCTTGGACAAATTGGAAAAAATTTCGTATTGTCAGGTTGACAAGTTTGTTGAATTTGAAGATGATTTGCAAAAAAAAGTCGTTGCTGAGTGTAATGAGGCTCTAGTTGCGCTCAGTGATAAAAATTCTATAGAGTTTGTAACATTGGAGCCTGATTTTTCGAAAGAAGTTGTTGATGAAATTAAAACTTCTATGCGTGATGAAGCTAAAGAGACTGAAAGCTATACAGAAGGGGTTACGTTTAAAAAAACTCGTTATAGATCAGTTTTTTCGCAGCATAAGTTTTATCATCTTGTGAAGAATAGTATTCTCGAAAGAATGGATGGTATAAAACAACAGGCGGTAAAAGATCTTCGTTCTTTTGTTCGACATACTGTTATTGCGTATACCAAAGAACTTGCAAGGAATGCTGATGCTAAGAGGGATGAATTGACAAGGATAAAAAAAGAAAAGAAAACTGCTGATGAAATAGCAATTATTCTAAATGAACTGAACGGACTCCTTGGGGTAATAAATCCGAATGAGAACCTTGTTAAAGAACTAAAAGGAGGAATTGATGGAAATGTGTAACGCAGAAATAAAAAAACAAGTAGAGAAGATGTTTTGTGACCTGCATTCTAAATCAGACGATATCGTGGCGATGTCTTCTGTATATAAGAGTGCGTTGGATAGAATAATGAAACTAGTTTCTTCACGGATAGCTGCAGAAAGTGAAGGGTATATTGTTGATATGTACACCGCCTTGGTCGAACAGATTAAACAGGAATCTTTTTTTCAAGATCCGAATCATTTGAATGCTTTCTATAGGTTGAATTTAAGGGAAAAACTAAATGACAAATATCATTTTGAAATTGATTCCTTGGATGCATTTCAGAAGGGCATTGATTATAAAGAAATTAATCAGTTGTACGTCTCGCTGGGAACTGCTGCGGGAACACTTGCCGTGGGTGGAATTCTTAAATTTGCGATATCAGGTGTTGTAAATATTCCGTTTGCTGTGATTGTTGCTGGTGCGGCAACTGTTGCTTGTTCGTCATATTTCAAAATAGTTCCTTCTCGAAATAAAGCAGCCTTTAAAAAGGCTGTGGATAATTTTTTATTAGATATGGAAAGTGATATATTGAATTGGCTCGCTGATGTTGAAAACTTCTTTGAAAGTCAAGTCAAAACATTGTATTCGCAAGACTAATTTATGCAGAGTGATTAAAAATGTTGAGAAAAGGTTCATCAGAAGATATGGCAAATCCAGAGAATTTGAAAAGACAATTTGAAGAAGATACGGCTAATGTTGCTGAACAGACTGTGTTGTTTTTGCAAACAATGCATCCCGCTTATATGGTGTCATCGTCTAAGGATGAACTGAAAAGAATATCGTATTCGGATTCAAATGTTATCTTAGATGCTTTTACTTATTACAGAATTGCAAGTTGTTCTGTTGAGAATATTGATGATTTATATTTGTATCTAAATGAAAAAATGGTCAATGTTTTTACAGCTTTATATTCTTTTGAGAAGCCTGTTCTTTATGGAATAATTTCATATGAAGGTCAGGCTAATCTTGTTATTGGTATTTATGACGATGCTGATGAAGATTACAAAATAAGAAACATTGTAGAAGGGCTTCTTAATGGCATAGAATTGAATCCGTATGTGCCATCTTTCTCAAAACGAAAGGAATGCGAAAAAAATGTTGGTTTTATTTCTGCAATTCCTTCTGTAAAAATTGGCGAGGAAAAGCCGAAATTTAGCATATCTGCATTGATGAAAAGCCTTAATGGTCAGAATTATACAATGTTGTTTGTTGCTAGACCCATTTTACAAGATACTATTTCTCATAAATATGGTGAAATTATCAATATCAGAGATGCTTGCTTTGCCGTCAGCAAAAGGAATGTTTCTCGTCAACGCGGTTTTACGCGTACGGAAGGTGAAACTAATGGAAAAACGATTACCGATTCGCATACTGTTGGAAAATCGAGTTCTACAAGCAGAAATGTGGGGCTGAGTTTTGTTCTGTCTGCTGGTAAATCGTGGAGTAGCTCACAAAGTTCATCCGATAGTCATTCTGTCTCGCAAACCTATAGTAAGTCAATTTCTGAGGCTGTTAATCGAACTGAGGGGATTTCCTCAGAGGTGCAAAATGGATTTGCTTTGGAAATGATGGAATATGCGAATAAAGCGATAGAACGGTTGAAGCAAGGTAGATCAAACGGAATGTGGGAAACCGTAATTTCTTATTCCGCGGAATCACCTTTTGTTGCTGGGGTCATTAAAGCCTGTATTTCAGGAGAAATTGCTAAACCGAATCCGGACATATTACCTTTAGTTTCACGAGAATATCTTCTATCAAAAGAAGAAGCGCGGAAGAATTCTTTAATTCTTCCTAAAATAATCAAGGGCGAAAAAGAATGCTCTTCTTTATGTACTGCGTTGACATCTGAAGAATTGGGTATGATTTGCTCAATACCAACAGAATCAGTTCCTGATTTTGAATTGAAAAAAAGTAAGGTATATCCGATTGTTTCCGATAGAATTGAAGGTGTTTGCTTGGGAACTTTAGCGGATGGATGCAAAGTTTTTAATCATATGCCTTTTTCTTTATCGCATGAGGATTTGGCAAAACATACATTTGTTTGCGGAATTACGGGGAGTGGCAAAACAACAACCGTAAAAAGAATTCTTCGTGAAGCAAATGTCCCGTTCTTGGTTATAGAATCTGCTAAAAAAGAATATCGAAATATAAAGTTGCAAGATGGTAATCATCCTCGGGTTTATACCTTAGGAAAACCTGAGATTAATTGTCCTCGAATTAATCCTTTTTATATTCAATGTGGTATTAGTCCACAAATGCATATAGATTTTCTGAAGGATTTGTTTAGCGCTTCATTTTCTTTTTATGGCCCGATGCCGTATATTTTGGAAAAATGTTTGCATCTAATATATCAGAAAAAAGGTTGGAATTTGACATTGGGTTTTCACCCATATCTTGTGAATAGGAATAAATCAGCAGATTTGTTCGATGCTGACTATATGCGTGATAAGTATAATTTGTCTGCGCATAAATATTTGTTTCCGACTATGCAGGACTTGAAAGATGAAATAAAAAGATATATTGAAGATGAACTACAGTATGATGGTGATGTTGCTGGAAATGTAAAGACTGCCATTTTGACTAGGCTTGAAAATCTTTGCTCTGGCCCTAAGGGGTATATGTTTAATACGAGTGAATATGCTAATATGGAAACTCTGTTAAATGAAAATGCTGTTTTTGAGCTAGAAGGGCTAGCAGATGATGCTGATAAAGCTTTCTGTGTTGGCTTATTAGTTGTTCTAATAAATGAATACAGACAGGTAAATAAAGAAATAAACGGATCAAGAAAAAAATTAAACCATTTGCTTGTGATTGAAGAAGCTCACCGTTTGTTGAAAAATGTTGAAACAGAACGAATCTCAGAGGATATGGGGAATCCTAAGGGAAAAGCTGTTGAACATTTTAGCAACATGATTGCGGAGATGCGGTCGTATGGGCAAGGGGTTATTGTTGCAGAACAAATTCCAACGAAACTTGCTCCAGATATAATAAAAAATTCATCAAATAAAATAATACAACGACTAGTTGCAGCAGACGATCAGTGTGTGGTTGCAAATACTATTGGAATGACAGAAAAGGAAAGTATATATATTGGAAATTTGGCGACGGGTCAAGCTTTGTGCCATAAAGAGGGCATGTCTTTACCTGTGAATGTTGCTATCAATCCTATTGATGAAGTCATTGTCTCTGATGGAATGCTGTATGGCAAAGATGTTGCTGGTCGATTGCATCGAATTAATGTAAGTATGGCTAAGGAATGTGTTGCAGAAAAATTAGATTTATTATCATTGCAATTATTAAATTCGATCTTGATTCAAGAATATGATATTGTTAAAGAAAGTATAGTGACTCTCCGAAAAAAATGTCAAACATATTTGGTAAAAAACAATGTTGATTTTATTCTTTGCGAAAATGAGAATGCGATATATGCAGAATTATTTTCGGAAGGCATTGCCAAATATTTGATGAATGGAGTATATAGTGTCAAGTCGTTGATTGGTGATGAAATGATGGATGTATTAAATGAACTGCTAGAGAATCCGCAATTATCTGTATTAGAGCGATTGAGAGAGGAATTGAAAAAGACTTATAGGGAGGAACCGGCCTACAAAGGAAAATATGTAATTAGTCAAATGGTTCGAAACCAGATGGATGAAAAAACGAATGTGGATGCAACCGTTGAGAATTATTTTGTGATTCCTGATTCAAGTAGTGTTGAAATAATCCGTTCTTGTGTAATGGGGGAGGGTGATACATGGCTGTGAGTCTTATTGCTGCTGCTAAATCTGGTGCTATGAAAGTTGCAGAAAATGCGAACAAGGCAATTGGTGAATTTAATTCTTTGGAGAAAAAAGAATTCCAAACACATGAATTGCATAATATTGATAAGAATGGCAAAGCATTGCTTCCTGATGTTGAAAAGGCGAAACATGTGTCATTGGAATCAGTTGTGTTAGAAAATAAGGAATTGGCTGAAAGGCTAGAGCCTTTAGATAAATTTAGGTTGCCAAATGAATTGGAACAACAGGAAATAAAAGAAAAGACTGGGATGACGGATGCAAATTTACGGCGATGCACTATAAATGAAGATGGAAGCGTTGTTAGGTTAAGATGCGTTAATGACGAGTTTGTCGGGCATAATCATCCGGAAACTGGCATACCATATAAGGAAAAATATGTTGATTATGAATCTTTTAAATTAAGAGTTGGCGTGCCGGAATTTCCTTCTGTTGTAGAGTGCTATTTGCCCAAAGAACTTCGTTTTGCTACGGAAAAAGAACAATTTGGTTATTTGAATAAAAACTTAGGGAAGATTATTGAAGATAATCCGAGTAAAAAGACTATATTTAATGAACGGCAAGTGATGCAAATAGAACAGGGGTATAAACCGCAAGGATATACATGGCATCATACGGAGGATGTTTGTAAAATGCAATTAGTTAAAACCGATATTCACTCACAGACACGCCACACAGGAGGAATGTCAATGTGGGCTGGAGGATACTAGAATGAGTAAAACAATTTCATGGAAATTTAGTCAACCGTTAACCAATGCGAATGTGTTGGATGATTTTGAGATAGACTACTGCTTTAAAATGGAGTCTGATTTCAAAGAGTTTATAAAAAATAATAATGCAGCATACCCGAGTCCGAATGCTTTTGATAAACCATGTAAGAATCTTGTTTTTTCTAATCTTCTTTCTTTTAATAAAGAAGACGACGAGTCTGTTTATTCGGTAATAAACTTGTTTGTGAAAAATGGGAAATTGACGATGCTTCCTTTTGCGACAGATGGCTTTGGAAACATGATTTGTATAAAAGGAAAACAAATTTTGTTTTGGAATCACGAAAATGGAAATGCTCAAATTGTTGCAGATTCCTTAGGGACTTTTTTACAAATGTTGCATGAGTGATATCAGTTATTAAGCCCTACAAAATTCCACATAACAATTTGTGTTTTCCCTCCGATTACATAGGTGGATTTTGTTGCTAGCATTCATTCTTCCATGATTCATTAGAATTTCTCACCCCCTATACACTCCCGCGGCCTTCTCGAACTGGTCCTTGAACCAGAGGCGCAGTTCGCGCGGGGCGAGGATCTATAAACGTTAGCCCAGAATTGCGCAGTCCACAAAAGAACCGATGGCTGTTATGCCATCGGTTCATATTTTTTAGAGTGATCACTCGTTCGCTGTAGTTCGCTTAAAAGTGCCAAAAACCGGTTTGGTGGTCAATACCTCGTCGCAGACCAGCCTTACGCTAAACAAGTCACGCAATGGCGCCGGGTACCGGAAGCTAATGCCCTTGGCATCGATGACGCAGAATTGCCGGTCCTTATTTTTGCCTTCGGTCGATGTCCAGAAGTAGGCCCCCTGCCCCTCTTCCCAGAAATCCATTTGCGATTCGGAACCGAATCCGCCAAATTGCAAAGAGAGATTTCGTTCAAGGAGCCTGCCCGCAAGCATTTCGACCCAGCTCATTGCATTTGCCGAAGTCTCAAGACTTTTGTAGAGCTTGGCATAGTCGGCTGCCGAGGGAATATGCCATCCGAGAGGGCAAAGCTCATCAAGAGCATCCTTGCTGTAAAGGTAGCCGTTCTTTTCGAACGAAGAGTAACGATCATTGTACATATAGGACGAATCCTCGATGTGGTAACGAAGGTTTTCTGCGAACCAAAGCTGGCTTCCAATCCGGACCAGATTGTATTCCTTGCCATCGCGATTATCAACGTATTTTAGTGTCATTTAAAAATCCTTGTTGAATTGTGAGTTAGAGATTGCCAAAGAACCTGCCTACGCCCTTAAGGAACCTGCCCTTTTCGGCAATCTTTTTGATCAGATTGCCGCAATCATCGCAGTGGATCGGGATAGCAATTCCTTTGGTTTCAAGGAAGTACCTATGCGCCGCAGACAGGTAGAAGGGCTTGCCGCACGTTACGCAGTAGCGCTGTTCTGCCGGAGCCTTCGCCTGGTCATTCTTTGGCTGCTTTGCCCAGTTAGTATTGATGAAGCCGTTCGGCTCTTGATACCATACGAGAATCTGTCGATAAGAATGTACCGCTTGACTATAATTGAGCCGGTCAACATCTTCAAGCAACCCCTTGTCAGCGGAGAGCAAGATGATATTTTCGGTTAGACGCCTTGACGTGAATGTTGATAAGAAATCGTGATCGGCGAACGAAGCATCGTCCCCCTCAATTCTGATCAATTTCTGGGCGACAAGGCTGTTAATGTCGTTGATTGCCTTCTGTGCCCTGCATGCAACGGCCAGCTTGTCTGTTGCGTTTGCCAGCTTACGCAACTCGGCCATTACTGAACCAAGCACGATGAGCTTGCGATTACACTGTGCAAGACGCGGAAAAATGATTTCTTTGCATTTTTCCCAGGAATTCTGGAGAAAAATGTTTGTATCCGCGTAAAGTTTATAGGTCGAGAGAATCTTTAGCATATAGTCATTGGAACTTACACGAATGTTCATTCGTATACTCCTTTGTCGCCACAAGGGCGACTTGTTGAAAGTTTAACAACCAGCGAAGTGGTACTTCGCAATAGGTTGAGTGATATAATTTGAAAAAAGAGGGAGATACTTTGCAAGCGGCTTAGGCGTCGTGCCGCTTTGCAGCATCTCGATTCAAGTCCTTATGACAGCTAGTAAATAAGAAGAGTCAAAAAATGCCCGGGCTTATGAAAAAGGCAAAAAATGCTGTCTTGAGTCGTGGACTTGCTGGTGTTATGACGATTCAGAGGATTAAAGTTTAATCGTATCTACCACAGCCATCTCCTTTTACCTAAAATCTATATAAATCTTTCTTTCTTGAAAGGGCGAATGTGGCATTTTGCCGAATTTATACACATGTTTAACATGAAAAAATATTGAGTGTAAGACACTCTTTGGAGGCTTCTTATTCTCACTTGCTCTTTGGCTCTTCTAAAGCGCTGCTAAATCTCAGTTCCCACATTTTGAAGCCAGAATCCTTTAATTTTTTTCTATTCCAAAGTTGCCATATTTCTCTATTTTCTTTATTTATAAAAATAGATTCTTTCATCATTTTGGCGTATCCACGCTTGTCTTTATCATTATAAAAACGCCAATAAATAGATTTTAATGTTTTTCCAATACCATAAGCCTTTTCTAACTTTTTTGACTTGTATTTTTCTTCTAAAAAATCATTAAATTCATCAGTAGAAACATTTTGTTCTCCTTTAAACATTTCATCTTCAAGATCTTTTTTTTGATCAATATATTTAAAAAAAGATGGTATTAAGGTGTGCGCTATATATAGATGTTCAGGATGAATCATATCCAACATAAGCTCTATACACATTGCTTTTTTTTCATTTATTCGCTCTTGTAGTGTTTGATATGCATTTTTTTCACCGATTTCACATTCTAAACGATTAAGAGTATTTCGCATTTTCACGCATTTTTTTAGACAAACGAATAACAAGTATGCGTCTTCATGATTTAGAGTCATGCCATTAGAAAATAGCGAATCAAAAGGGTCAAGATGCAACGGATGATTCAGCAATTTTTCTAGATGCGAAGAATCGAAGAAAGCATCATAAGAAATAAATTTTTCAGTTAGCAATTTATTAAATTGTTTATTATCGTCAAAATGCCTTTCACAAATATCGTATAAGTCTCCTAAAATTGACCCTTTTTTGCCAATATCGCCAATATTGTCAATGCATATTTTCAAATCATCTTCATCTCGAATAGAATCGCTTGAAATCTCGAAAATTTCATTCGTAATGTTATTTGTGCAAGAAATTACATCTTTTTTTATTCCTTTTGTTTCAATCCATTCATTAAATGTTTTATAGTCAAAGTCGCAGGTTTGTTTTCGCTCGTTTATTTCAAATTCTGTAGATGTGTCTACGAATACAATTTTTTGTGGATTTAATTTTTCAACAATTGTAACGAGTGCTTTAAAATATTTGTTAAAGTCATTACCACAGGGAATTTCATTTCTCTTTATGGTTCCATTCTTAATTCGGTCAAATCTATCATAAACAAAATTACAGTACGAAATTTTTTTAAGACTTGATCCTTTTAGATAAGTATGAATCTTTTGCGGATAGGCAAATGTTGGTCGTTCTTTTTTATCATCCAAATTCATTTCATTTTTTATTTCATCTCGAATTTTCCTTTTAGTTGTATCTCTATTGCAGTAAGAAATGATTTGGGTGCAATAATTTACTTTAGGAAAAACTTCTGTTTCTTCTAAAAACCGTTTATCAAGAGGAAGTTTACAATCGCCAATGAATAATATTTTCTCCTCTGCATCACCATACCCATCTCCGATAAACGGAGTGTAAGATGCTTTTTCAAAAATAACGGCCTTAATTTTGTCGTTCATTAAAGCCTTCTTGATATCGACGTTTTTGTCCGGATTCATTTCTAACTTTTCATCGTTACTGGCCATAATACAACTACTCCTACTTTCTTATCAATATAGTATTCCATATCAAAAAAGTGAAAACGAGTCCAATTTTAGTTGGTTTTAGATGTTATACATCTGATAATTTGAAGGTTGCATCAAAAAATTATAGACGAGGCTCCCCCAAAAAGGTACTTTTCTAAAAAAGGAAATTTATTTCTAGAGGCGCTTACTCCCTCACCACCCCGAAGCAAGCGCCGAAACCACAAGGGGGTGGACTAACTGAGCGGCTCGCCGCCCAAAGGATAAAAAAATGACAGATCGCGAGGAAGCCGAATTCCGCGAAGAAGCCGATGGCCTGTTCGACAACATGGACCGCGACGAGATGGAAGATTGGTTCGAAGGTGACGACTAAATCGACGATGTGACTGACTAATACATTGTCCTGACAGACACACTGCAGCGTGAAAGTGGCTCCGTGACTATGGGGCCACTATTTTTTTTTGGGGGGGGGCTATCCTATTGACTGTTCATCACCCGCCGTACACCTTTCCCGCCTTCTCGAACTGCTCCTTGAACCACAGGCGCAGTTCCCGCGGGGCGAGGACATCGGCGTCGCTCAGGAACTGCGGAAAGTACACCTTTGCGAGTTTCTCGGAGCACTCGAAGGTGTAGGTGCCGGCGCTGTTTACCTCGGCGGTTGCGGCAGCTTGCGCTGATCCGCTTTCGCCAAAGGCAATCACTTTCGGACGGTTGGTGGTGAGCTTGTTGTAGCGCGTGGCACCTTCTTCGGTGAGTTTCACTTTGATGCTTTGTCCGTAACACAGGAACGGGTCGAAGTGCTCACGGAATACTTCCGCCTGGTGCGAGAGCTCAAAGTTTTCGCAGTGGAACGCCTTGCTCGCGGTGTCGGGGGCGACTCCCCGGATGTGGTAGAGCCGCAGTGAATGGAATCGCGCACTGGCAGCGGCGCACTCTACTTTGTCGTCGCACACCACCACGTATGCCCGCACCTGCGACGGCGAGAACGCCAAGAAGCATGGCGAAACGCACTTTCGTTCTCCGCGGTAGGTGAGTGAAACATTGGTGCGGGACTCCGCGGCGGCATTCAGCTTGTCCAGTTCGTTGCGAAAAATGAAGCATTCGCGCTTGCCGCGGGGCATGTTCACGTAGCATTCAAAGTAGTAGCGGCAGAGGGTCGCGATTTTGGTGCCCGCGTTCTTGGTAAATGAATTCGCGAAGTTCGCAAAGCTTTCGCCTGTCTGGTTCAGCGAGAACTGCAACGGCGGCACATTTTTGTACAAAGTATCGTCGGCGCCGATTCTGGTCGGGTCGGGCGGCGCAAATTCCGCATAGCGGGCGAGTATCCTGTTGCATAGGTCGCTCAGGCTCTTGAGTCCGTAATCTTCGGCGTCGAGTTCCATTTGCGAACGCAGCAGGTGCGATACGGCGACTTTGATTTTCTTCGATACGTTAATCATGCCATAAAGATACATTTCAAAACGCCTTAAAGGAACCCTTGTGTCACAAAAACGAAAGTTCCAAAAAATAGGCCCCGCTATAAATAATGTCGCGAAATTTTGCTGTTTTCGCTAATTTGCGAATCCGTAAAAGTTCCTGCCTGTAGAACAAAAAAATAATGCCTGTTTGAGCAATCGCCATCCGAGGCTAAATTAGTAGGGATTCCCACCTTGCTTCGACAACGCTCAGCACAGGTTGCGGGAATGACAAGGAGGCCGTTATGGCAAAGAAAGAAGAAATCGAAATTGAAACCGAAGAATCGTCAAGCATCCTCGACGACATCTATGACCTAGCACACGACATTTTCCCCGATGCGACCGAAAGGTTCCACAGGAAGGTGGGCGACCTGCTGGAAGGCGCCGCAAACTACATCGAAAACATCACGCCCTCGTGGGAAGCGGGTTGCGACCGCATCTTCAACAAGGTGATGAACTTTTTGGACGGTGCCGAGGAAAAGAGCCTGAAGGCTATCGATAGGGTGCAGCATAGCCCGGTGGGAGCTGCCATCGACCAGATATACAAAAGGAACCATCCCGATTTGTGAGATGGTTCCCTAAGCTTATGCCGCCATGGGCCACATCCCGCCGAACGCATCGTAGATGCGCTTCTTGATATTGCTGAGCGTCTGGCGCGAGCAGCCGAGTGCCTTGCAGATTTCGCCGGTATGCTTCTTCGCATCCGTGCCGAGCGAGCAGTACAGCTCGATGTAGCGGAACTCGATGCTGTCCTCGCCGAAGTGTTCCTCGATCAGGTCGATGAGGTCGAAGCAGAAGTCGTGCTCTTCCGCGTCGGCATCCTTCTTTTCTGACCATTCGGCGGTCTTGGCGTCGAACAGGTTCACGACGCGCGAGTTCATCTCGTTTTCGTCGTAGTCGGAACGCGTGTCCACGCTTTCGACGTTGTCCGGATTGTCCAGACCTTCGGCATGGCTCTTGTTACGGATGCGGTCCTTGGCAGCCATGTTCATGCGGAACGCAAGGTGGTTCTTGAAGCTGCCGCGCTCCGGCTTGTAGGTGTCCACGCACTTGCGGAAGACCTCGAGGATGTCGTAATCCGCGAGAGCGGTCTCGAAGTCGCAGGAGTACCCGACCTTTGCCTTGCCCGTGATGCCGTCGGGTCCGAACTCGTGCGTCTTCTTCATGAAGCCGTAGAGGGAGCTGAACAGCTGGTTCTCGGCGGCGTAGTCACCTTGGCGGATAGCCATGATGAGGTCCATCTCCTCTTCCTTGGAGAGGTTGTACTTGGCGGTGGTCTTCTGGGTCTGCTTCATAGACATAATTCCCTTTTCCCGGCCTCGATGGTCGGGCTTGATTGTTTTGATGCCCCGGTTTTGGGGTATCGAGTTATGGGAAGAAGGGTAGGGGCGGCGGCGCGTTCCCATGCGCGTCTGTCGGGTCCCCTGCTGCGTTATGTCTTGTTGGCGGGAAAAAAGGAATTCAATATTCGCATACTTCCTTATCGATTCGGGTTTGTGGTTTGTAAAGTCTTTTCTCAAAATTTCTTCCTCGGTTCCTTTGGGTGGCCTCCCATATAAGGGACAGTTTTTTGTCAAAAAATGTCAAAAACGAGGCCTCGTGCGATCGTAATTGCCGATTTTGAACAAATTTTGTAATCTACTATGCAAAATCGCGTGATTTTTCTCACATTTGGCATCGGCGATTTTTGGCACGCTCCATGCCAGCCGTGCCAATTCTAGCCCTCCCGTGCCAATTCCTGACCGTCCCCATTAACTATATTTGTCGCACTATGGCTCTTTGCTTAGAAACCGAACAACTGGAAACCGTCCAGCGAATCCTTTCCCTCCATTTCGAGGGGCTGGAGGTCTGGGCATACGGTCCCAGGCTCACGGGCGTGGACCTTACCCCGGAAACGGAACTCGACCTTGTAGTCATTGCCGAAAGGCCCCTCTCTTTCGAGGCGATGACCGCGGTGGAGAAGGCGTTTGCCGAAAGCGGTCTTTCGTTCCGCGTGGATGTCATGGACTGGGCCAAGCTCCCGGAAACCATGCAGAAACAAATCAAGAAAGAACACGAAGTGGTTCAAACTGTCGCCGAAGACTAGCGCAGTAGATTATTATGAATCGACTCTTACCTTTTCTCATTGTGTGCGCGTTCGCTACGGCCCTCTTTGCCCAGGACGACGTGTCGAAGGCCAAGTCCCTCATCCGCGAAGGCAAGTGTGCCGAGGCGGCTCCCGCGCTCCAGAAACTTTCCGATTCCAAGAGCTTCCGCAAGCACGAAGGTGCCCAGGCCGCAGTGCTCCTCACGGAGTGCTACCTGCGCGAACACAAGCGTGCCGATGCCCTGAAGCTTGCCTCCAAGTTCCTCGAGTACCATGTGGCTTCCGAGTACCGCGAGCGCATGGAACTTGCGCGCGCCATCGTGCTTACCGAGCAGGGTTCCGTCTACGAGGGTGTCGAGGCGATGCTCCGCATTCTCGCCTATACCAAGAACCCGGCCGCGAAGAGCCACACGAAGGATGTCGCTATCCAGACGTTGGCGGCAAGCCTCCTGAATGCCGACCAGCTGCAGGCGCTTATGGAAAAGTACCCGGTCGACAAGGACGTGGTGGGCTGGATGCAGCTCCAGATGGGCCGCGAATGCCAGAACGCCAAGCGCTACCGCGCCGCCCGCTACTGGTACAAGAAGGTATTGAACGGCAGTGTCGCCGAGAACCTTTCCGCTACGGCCCAGCAGGGCCTCGAATCCCTCGAGGGTCTTGGCGCCGGCAAGCCCACCATCCTGGTGCTCGCGCCGCTTTCGGGTGACTTTGCAGAATTCGGCGCCGCCGCGGTGCGGGGCGTGTACCTCGCCCACGAACAGTCCGGCCTCGGCAAGAAGGTGCGCATCCGCATCGCCGATACCCGCGCCGACGCCTCTATCGCCCTCATGCGAACCCAGCAGGCGGTGAACCAGGATAGTATCGTCGCAGTCATCGGCCCCATCATGAGCGCACCCGCCGCGACCGTTGCCGCCTGGCTCGGCAGCAACTTCCAGAACATCCCGATGCTTACCCCGACCGCGACCGACGACGGCATCGCGAAGATGGGTCCGAACATTTTCCAGGTGAATATCACGATGGACAACCTCGCGCAGAAGATTGCGGACTTTGCCACCAAGTGCCTTGACATCCGCGAGTTCGCGGTGCTTAGCCCGCTGGGCGATTACGGCGCCGCCATGTCGCAGAGCTTTACCCGCGCGGTGGAGCGTCGCGGCGGCAACGTGGTAGCCTTCCGCAGTTACGAGGAGGGCCGCCCCGACTACGCGACCGAATTCAAGCTGCTCCGCGACGTGCGCTACAAGCAGGAAAACCGCCGCAGGAACATTGCCCGCGGGGCCTCCGACCTCGATGCGGTGAACGCCCGCGAGCGCCGTGACTACCTGGCCGATTCCACGATGAAGATTCCCGGCATATTCATTCCCTCCACCAACCCGGGCGACGCGGGCCTCATGGTGGGGCAGGTCGCCTACAACAAGATTTCGGGCACCATGCTCGGTGCCTCGGGCTGGTATGGCCGCGAACTCCTGATCCAGGGCAAGCACCTCGTGGACAGTACCTATTTCAGCGTGCCTGGCCTCGACATCTCGGGCAACAAGGACAAGTTTGATGAATTCGCGAAGGCGTTCAAGGAAAAGTGGGGCGAAGATCCCGCCGAAGACAAGGTGAGCGGCCTCAGCTACGATGCGGCGAATATCGTGTTCTCGGGTATCCAGAAGAACGCCGAAAGCCTCACCAAGTACTTGAACAACACGCCCTCGTTCGAGAGCGTGTATGGCGAAATCAAGTTTGTACGTGGAGCGAACACGAACACGAAGGTCGTGACAGTCCGCAAGGGCAAGTTCTACGTGATGGAAGGCTGCAACCTGCCTGCATCCGCACAGCCCACCGCAGAATCCGACAAGAAAGAAGAAAAGAAGAAAAAATAATTTATTCGTAGCGCCGTAAGGCGCCCACGCAAATAATCCGCGCCGACCAGCAACTAGTGATGTGAACGAAGCGGATTATTAAGTGTTGGGAGGGTCTTAGGGAGGGCATAGCCCTCCCTTGTCGCATAAAGGAAACCCGCGGCAGCACACCGTGGGCTCCTTTTTTTACAGAGAGAAAATTCTCGCTATCCCGCGTCGGCAAAATCCAGATCGTCGTCAATCTCGCAGTTGGGGCCCGCGATGCAGGCGGCGACGTAGTCGGCGGATTCTCCGCTCCGGTAATACACCTGCAGGCTCGAGTCGTCCACGAGGGATTCCAGCGGAGTGCTGCAGATGGCGCTCAACTCCTCGCGGATCCTGTTCTTGAAGGCCTTGAACCCGGAGTTGATCAGGTAGAATGATATCGCGGATGTTTTATGGATTGGTTTCATGGTTGCCTCCATACGCTTATCGCAATTTTCTACGGTTTTGTCATGTCGTGCTCGTCCCTCTTGCCGGCGGTTGGTGACATGATTGTTAAAACATTGTGGATTTCTTGTTTTTATTATAGATTTTATAGGCCCCGAAAGACCACCATTTGTAAAGAAATATTCTTATTGTAAGTTTCGGCAGCGCGTGCCGCAAGTGCCCATAATACAAGGTTTGCAGGGCTTCGGGATATCCGTAACTCGTTGATTCTAAAGGGGATAATTTGCCGTTTTTTGACAGGGCTGTATCCTTGTTGAACGTGTTTTCCAATTATTCCATGTTGGATTATAAAATTGCGCCCTGTTTTTGCCCTTCACTTATGAACATGCGCCGAAAGCTTGTTTGTGGACTGCTTGTGAATAGCCAAATTTTTTATTTTTGGAGTATTGTGTTTACCCGTATCTTGGCACTTGTGGTACTGCCTTTCGCGCTCGCCTTTGGCGGGTCGCTTACGCTTGCGCTCCCGGCGCCCCTGATGCAACTGTCCGAGCAGGTGACCGAGAAGTCCATGGCGCTCGATTACGACGGTGCCATGGCGCTCGCAAAAAAAGTCCGCGGGAGTGACGACGGTGTAGGCTGCGTGCTCGAGAACATCGTTCGCGTGAGCCGCTATGACGACCTGGGCGATACGGTGGCGTTGCAGAAGGCGGGTGTGAACCTCGAGAAGTGCGCTTCTACCGGGCTGTGGGAGGCTCTCCGCAAGTTCGAGCTGGGCTACGTGCAGAGCGAGTCGGGCCATTCGGTGAAGGGCGCCATGACTACGCGCTCTGCGGCAAAGCTGTTCGAGGAGTCTCCGGAACAGGAGTCGCGCGCCTTCTACGCGATATACGCATACTACATAGACAAGAGTTTCAGTTGGGTGCCGTTCAAGTCCGATCGCCGCAGCGAATACCTTGCGGTGCTCGATTCCGTTGCTACGGGCTCCAAGCGGTTCTGGCCGCTGTACCTCACTTCGCTAGTTTGGATGCATTATGACAGGGGTGACTTTAATGCGGGTCTCAAGCTTACGCAGCGCGGGCTCGGCAAGGTCCCGAACCATCCGGTGCTGTTGCAGGTCAAGGCCGACATGCTCTACAGGCTCAAGCGCTACAAGGAGGCTGCCGCAATCTACGAGAAGAGTGCCGCGGACTACATGGCGCGTACGGGCAAGTCCATTCGCTACTGGTGCGCGGTGATGAACCTCGTGCGCATCTACGCCGACATGGGCGACAAGGCCAAGATGCAGGCGTGGCGTGAAAAGCTTTCGGACGATACGTTCAAGAAGATGAAGGACTGGATGCCGGGCTCCCTGACGGACGACCTGGACAAGAGGGACTTGCTGGACTAGCTTTGTAAAATTTTCACGTAAACAAAATTTTATTGGCTCATTTTAGGGGGGATTTCCGTTTTAAGGATAGGAACACTTAAAAACGGAGATTCCCATGACGACAAAAGCACCCTTGCGTGTATTCTTCATCGTGGACGGATACACGCTCAAGAAAGCCAACGACTACTACAGGCTTTACCACCCTTGCCACACGCCGCTCGACTTCCGCGCCATCAAGAACTGGGCGCGGAAGGAGGCGCTCCGCCTGTTCACGCCAGTATCGCGGTACGCGCAGATGCAGTGCCATTACTACCATCCGTACAAGGACCCGCAAATGTACTGCCATTCGCACGGAATCTCGTGCCTGGAACGGGAACTCAGGTATACCGGGTTCCAGATCCACTACTGCGAGCAGATTGGGCCCGATGGCGTAAAGCCCAACATGTCGCTCATGGAAGACGTGATGATGTTTGCGACATACAGCAGGATGGACGCGCTGGTGCTCCTGAGTTCGCAGAGGCAGTTCGCGCCCTTGCCCGAAAAGCTCTCTGCGATGGGCATCAAGACGCTCCTTATGGGCTGGAACTTCCAGTACGTGAAGAACGACCGCAATGTGGTGTGGAAGACCGACCGGAACCTAAAGGAAAACGCCACGTTCTACGTGGCGATGGATTGCGTGGCCGAAGGCCTAATGGGTACCGCGGGTAGCGGCCTCTTTTGCGATGGGTAAAAATAAAGCGCGAGCGGTCTCTACAGCTTATCGGCCTGCTTGCGCTGCCAGTCACTCATGAAAATCCAGGTGACGCGCAGACCCACGAACCAGGTGTCGCCGTTGTTGTCGGTGTCGAACGGACCGTGCTCGACGAGCTTGCCCTCGACTTCGAGGTCGCTGTAGTCGACGTGGCGGTAGCCGCCGTAGATGCCGATGGCGATGGGGTCGAATTCCAGGCGGAGTTCAAGTTCGGTATTGAACGACATGTCCATCGTGCTGTAGTAGCGGTCGCGCAGGTCTACGTAGTTGCTGTTCTCGCCGATGGCAAAGTTCGATGCCATGTGGAAGTTCATGAGGTTGAAGCCGAAGCCCACGGCCGGGATGAGGTTGATGAACGTGTGCTCGCCGAAGAGTTTCCATGCGAACATCCAGTCCACGCCGTAAGAGAACCACTTGACGTCGTACAGGGGCATCTTTTCGGAGTTGCCGGAAGACTCGCCTGTTACGTTGTAAGTTTCGGCGGGGCGTTCCGAAATCTGGGTCGGAGTCAGGTTGATGTTGAACCAGGTGAGGAACTGCTTGTACTGCGCACCGATGTTCAGGTGCAGCCCGACATACCAGTCGTCGAACGGGGCATACTTCAGTGTGCCGGAATAGCGTTCGGCTGTGCCCGAGCTGTCCTTTATCATGTGGCCCGGATTGATTCTCGCAATGGTGTTCACGTAGTCGTTGAAACCGTCGAACATGCCGCGGTAGTCAGCGCCGAAGGAGATGAACCCGCGGATATGGTCCTTCTCGTAGAAACCGTCTTCCGAATCTGCGAACGCGCTTGTCGCGAACGTGAGTGCGCAGAGGAGCGAGACCAGGTAAACTATTTTTGTCTTCATACAAGACTCCGAAATAAGTAAATTCCGGTGTATAAAATACATTATCTTTTGCACATGTGCAGGGAAAATTTTCATAAAGTGTTAAAAATCAACGATTTACGTGCTTTTTTGAGGCCGTTCCTGGGGGCTAGGTTGGCTCTCGCGGTGCTTGTCGCCCTGTTTTTTGCCGCCTGCGGGGGGGATTCCCGCGGGGAAACGTCTTCCCGCGAATCGCGGGCAGGCAACGCTCCCCTCTGTTCGGATTCCGTGCAGTTTTACCCCTTGGAATACGCCCGCCTGCTCCGGATGGGTGTATCCTGCGGGCAGCCGCTGGCCGAAATCCGCTCCGTAGTCGGGCGCGATACGCTGGTCAAGCGCTTCGTGCTGGTGGATTCCGCCCTCGCTTCCGATACCGCGACGCTCCGGAAGCTTTCCGCGGGCAGGGAATGGGCGGGCGCGGTGCCCCTCCGGGTTCCGCTCCGGCGCGTGGTCGTGCTGTCTTCGGCGCAACTCGGGTTCATGCTCCGCCTCGGGGTGGAGTCCCGCATAGTGGGCGTGGGCGAGGGCAAGTATATCATAGATTCCGCGCTTGCCGCGCGCGTGACTGCGGGTGAAATCGTGGAGGTCGGGAACGGTCCTCAGGTATCGCTCGAGAAGGTGGTGTCGCTCAAGCCCGACCTCGTGATGACATTCGCGACCGGCGGCGCCTACGACGATTACGAAAGGCTCGCCACGCTCGATATTCCGCTCATGCTTACCTCGGAATGGCAAGAAGACACTCCGTTCGCGAAATTCGATTGGATTAGTTTGTTTGCAAAACTCTTCGGTGTGGAACCGCAGGCGGCGCTCGTTACGAAAACGTATTCGGGCTTGATTCCCGATATGGCGAAGAAGGAAGCTGACCCGCTTACGGCCTGCAGGGCAAACGGCCCGCGCGTAATTGCGGGCATGGCGTATGGCGGAGTGTGGTATGCACCGGGTGGCAGGAGCTATACCGCAAGCCTTATCAGGCAGGCGGGCGGCTGTTACTTGTGGGCGGGCGATACCACTCGCGAGATGAAGCTTTCACTCGAAGAAATCTTTGCGGTTGCCGACAGCGCCAATGTGTGGGTGAATCCCGGGATATACGGCACGCCCGAAGAAATCCTGGCCGCGGAACCGCGTCTCTCCCGCATAAGGGCGTTCAGGGAAAAGCGCGTGTGCCAGAACGATGCCCGCAAGAGCGCGGGTGGCGGGAACGACTTCTACGAGGGGGCGGTCGCAAGGCCCGTGGAACTGGTATGGAATCTTCATGGTTGCATCTTTGGGGAAAAAGCGCCCAAAACCGGCGAAAAAAAGCCGGATGAACCTTACAGATGGTATAGAAATATTTATAATTAACGTATATGATGAAGACTCCTACAGGTATTGGTGGCTGGATTGCCTCCAGCTACGAAGCAAAGGTCCCGTTCCTGCAGCAGGTGCCGCGTGAATGTGCCGACTTCTTGCTGCTGAACGCCCAGATCCGCGAGTACGATGCTGGCGAGATCATTGTCCAGGGCGGAGTGGAAGGGCAGTTCTTCTGCGTGATGCAGAGCGGCCGTGCGCAGGTGTGCGGCCAGATTCTCCCCGATGGGCATTACAGCGTGCTTGCCTATATCGAAAGTGGCGCATGCTTTGCCGAAATGTCGATTCTTTGTAACGAACCCACGAGCAACACGATTATCGCTGCCGAGGATGGCTGCACGGTGCTTCACATCCCGAAGGCCGAGTTCGTCAAGTTCCTGGACAAGAACCCCAACATCATGGTGTTCCTGTACAAGGTGGTGTGCGACAGCCTCCGTGCGAAGAACAAGGCGTTCGACGAGTTCCAGCGCCTCTCGCTCCTTGCTTCGGGCAAGGTGTTGCCGTTTATCGATTTCGCGCAGACCATGGAAAAGAGCCGCATTACCGGTACGGTGATTTGCGAATCGAACCAGGGCGGTAGGGGCTTTGTCGCGTTCCAGGATGGCCGCATCTGCTGTGCCAAGTGCGGTAAACTGGCAGGGCCGGATGCACTCGAGCAGATTCTTGCATGGGGCGACGACTCCATGTACAAACTCGATACGCACCTGATGCCCGAGACGACGAACATCAACCAGATGGCCGATACCACGAGCCTCATTCTGGATGCGCTCAGAAATATTGATGAAAAACAAGGTGCCCGCTAGCAGGGCAAAACAAAGTGCCCGATTCCGGGCAAAGGAAAAAAGATGAATTACGCAGACGCAGGAGTTTCCCTGGCCCGAGCTGACGAGGCGATGGTCGGTGTCAAGAAATCCGTACGTACTACATTCAACCAGGGCGTCCTCGGTGACGTCGGCAACTTTGGCGGTCTCTTCACGCTGAACCACCTCGGCATGAAGGACCCGGTTCTCGTGAGTTCCGTCGACGGCGTGGGCACCAAGCTCAAGGTTGATATCGAGATGGGCACGCACGAACTGCCGGGCCAGGATATCGTGAACCACTGCTGTGATGATATCCTCGTGCAGGGCGCGCGCCCGCTGTTCTTCCTGGACTACGTGGCTACGGGCCGCCTGGAACCGGGCGTCATGGACAAGCTCGTTGCCGGTATGGCCAAGGCCTGCCGCGAGAACGACCTCGTTTTGATTGGCGGTGAAACTGCAGAAATGCCGGGCTTCTACGGTCCGGGCGACTACGACATTTCCGGCACCATCGTGGGTGTCGTGGAACGTGAAAACATCATCGACGGCAAGAAGATCAAGCCGGGTACCATCATTCTCGGTCTGCCTTCTACCGGTCTCCACACCAACGGTTACTCGCTCGCCCGCAAGGTGCTGTTCGACGTGGCCGGTTACAAGGTGGATACCCTCGTCGACGGCATGGACAAGACGATTGGCGAAGCGCTCGCCGTGCCGCACCGCAGCTACTACCCGAGCCTCATCGACCTCTGCAACAAGAAGATTATCCAGGGCCTCGCCCACATCACGGGTTCGGGCTACCAGGGCAACATCCCGCGTATCCTCCCGGACGATGTCGACGTGATTATCGACCGTACCACGTGGGACCCGCCGATGATCTTCAAGCTCATCCAGCAGGCTGGCTCTGTGGAGAAGGACGAGATGTACAATACCTTCAACATGGGTATGGGCATGCTCATCTTCATCGACCCCTCTGACAAGGCCGAAGTCACTGCACACCTCGAAGCCAAGGGCGAGAAGTGGACGCAGATCGGTGAAGTTGTTGCCGGCACCAAGCAGGTGAAGTTCAGAGATTAGTTATTGGTAGTTAGTCATTAGTTGTTAGTTGAAATAATCGCGCCTTTGGCGCCTAACTAAGGCTAGTGACTAATAACTAGTGACCAATGACCAAAAGGCTTGCACGCTAAGTGCGGCCTTTTTTTGCAATGTGCGACTATGGAGGGCAGGTTGAAATACAACCTGCTCGGAATAGTCGGCAAAGTCCTTGGTAATTTTGCTAGATGCAATTCTTATGGGCAAGGACTTTGCTTTTTGTGAAGCGGTCTTTTTTTGTGGCGAAAAGTCGCACAATCCTGTGAGATTGGGCACTCGCGGGCACGTTTTGGGAACACAAAGTTGCGTCAAATTGCTTTTTTACTTCCGCATTTGGGGAACAGAATATATTTTTAAGGGCGTAAATAGAAAAGGAGCTTTATGAAAAGACGTTTTGTGAAGATGATGGTTGCGGCCAGCGCCGTGGCTGCCCTCTGTGCTTGCGGTGACGATTCCGCCTCGAGCCCGAATAATCCCCCTTCCGCCAATACAGAATGCGCGGGTATTGTCGCCACTGCGGATGCCTTCGTTTTGAACGCGAATGGCGTGTACGTGATTTACGCCGACGGCAATGTGACCGATGCAGCCGGAAATCCTGTCGGTTATTTTGCTGACGGAGTCCTGATGGACTTGAGCGGTGCTCCCATCACGGCGGGCGTTGACCTGAATGCACTTACTGTCTGCCCGGCGAATGCGACGGTGGACCCGGGTACGGGTGCGATTGTGCCGGTGAGTTCCTCCTCCGCAGATGTCGTGAATCCGGCTGATCCCAATTCCTCTTCCGGCGTGAATCCGGTCGACCCGACTTCCTCGGGCACGGTTCTCTCGAGTGCAATTGACCCGACTTCTTCTAGCGGTGTAGGGCCCGTGAATCCGACCTCCAGCTCCGATGTGGCTCCCGAAAGCTCCAGCAGCGCAGAACCCGTCAAGCCGAGCGGTAACCCCGAAGAAGACATCAAGAAATATCCCGTGCCCACGCTCAAGACTATTCTCGGCAACGGCACCAGCGGCTGGAATACCCGCTACTGGGATGCCTGCAAGCCCCACTGCTCCCAGACGAGTACCGATGGCGCCGAAGGCAAGCCCAAGATCAATACCCAGGCGGAATACGAAGCCAGCCACTACACGGCCCGCGTCTGCAATATCCATGATATTGAAATTCCCACGTTTACCTACAGCAAGGGTCTGGAACGTTACTGGGTGGGTATCCAGAATACTCCGAATGCGTGTCAGGAAGCAAGTCCCGCATCTGGCGGCGGCTTCACCTGCACCGACATGGCTCCTGTGGCCGTGAACGATACCTTGGCGTACGCCTTCGTTGCCGGTAGCGATGCGACAACCTCGTGCGGCAAGTGCTTCCACTTGCAGTATGATGGTTCCTTCCATGATGCCAGCGCAAGCAATGGAGCCAAGGCGACGCACAAGGCTCTCAAGGGCAAGCATATCATTGTCATGGCATCCAATATCGGTCACGATGTGAAGCCGGGCCAGTTCGACCTCATGGTACCGGGCGGTGGTCCGGGTATCTTCAATGCCCTGCAGCTTCAGATTACCAAGCCCGGCATTGAATGGGGTGCTACTTATGGCGGCTTCTTGACATACTGCCAGAACGGAGAAAAGTGCGGTTATGATGGTACGCTGGATTGCTACCAGACTTGCGTCAAGGAAATGTGCGACGCGGCCTTTGGTGACTCCAACTATCCGAACCTGTTGCGCGGTTGCCATTGGTTTGCCGATTGGTTTATGGCAGCCGACAATCCGACCTACCAGTGGGAAGAAGTTGATTGCCCGCAGTACCTGGTCGACAAGTACCAGACGACGATCAGCACTTCCATTGAAACCAATATTCTGTTCCAGTCCGACTGGTCCCAGTACAAGGGCGGTGACTTTATCACTACGGACGCCTGCAGCAAGACCCCGAATGCACAGGGCGAATACTGCGACCCCGACCAGTTGGCTGCCGACAAGGCCAAGACTTACTAGTCCTTCGCCCCGTAACGAGGTGCTATGAAACGTAGATTGTTCAAGTTGATGGTTGCGGCCGGTGCGGTCGCAATGGTTTGCGCTTGCGGCGACGATGCCGCTTCGAACAACGCCACCAATCCGAACGCGGGCAATGATCCAGGTTCCAGCGCGATCGACAATCCGGTTTATTCGTCCGGTGTGGTTGACCCGGGCAATGTGACGGACCCGACCAACCCGATGTCATCGGCAGGCGTCGCCCAGAATCCGAATGACCCGTTATCGAGCGGCGCAGAACCGTTCTCCAGCGGCTCGTTGGTTCCGGGCTCCAGTGCCGGCGTAGTTCCCGAAAGCTCCAGCAGCAAGGAACCGGAACTTGACGCGAGCGGATTCCCAACGCTTGAATCTTATGGCCCGCCTCCTGCCGAATACACCAAGGACATCAGCGCCACGGCAAAACGCGGCTGGAATACCCGCTACTGGGACGCCTGCAAGCCGCACTGTTCCTGGCTTAGGGAAAACGCTAACGATGTGACTCGTGCAGACACGTCTTCCGATGAGGCGTACCTTGCCGACTATGGCACAGCACGTAACTGCAACATTCACGATGTCGAAGTGCCTACCTTTACCTTGGGTGATGTGTCGAAGTCCTGGTTCGGTTACAACGGGACCAGAAGCGCTTGCGGCGATGAAAAGGAAAAGGGCGTGTTCACCTGCACCGACATGGCGCCTATAGCCGTGAACGATACACTTTCTTATGCATACGTTGCGGGCACTGCCGATAGCAAGTGCGGCAAGTGCTATCACTTGCAGTACGATGGCCACTTCGCGAACGAAATGGAAAACAACCCGCCAAGGGAAACTCACAAGGCTCTCAAGGGCAAACACATGATCGTGATGGCCTCTAACATCGGTATGGATGTGGCTGGCGGCAATCCTAATCTTCCGGCGGGTCAGTTCGACTTGATGGTGCCGGGTGGTGGCGTGGGCGCCTTTGACGCTCTTACAACTCAGGTTCACAAGGGTGCTGGTTTTAACTGGGGCGCAGGTTTTGGCGGGTTCCTGACCGAATGCCAGAACCAACTCGGCTACGACGCTACTCTCGTCGCATACCAGACGTGCATTAAGGATATGTGCGACGCGGCTTTCGGCGACGCCGGCCTCCCGAACCTGTTGCGCGGTTGCCACTGGTTTGCCGACTGGTACAAGGCTGCAGACAATCCGACCTACTACATCGAAGAAGTAGATTGTCCGCAGTACTTGATCGACCATTACATGAGCCGATTCAATACCACTACGACAACCAATATCAAGAAGGTGACGGACTGGTCCACATACAAGGAAGGCGACGTGCTCGATACGCTCCATTGCTGGAAGGCAGGCGAGGCTCCCCCGGAAGACGGTTGGGTAAATCCGAGCGCCGGTTGCGATAATCCGTAGCGAGATACTCCGAAAATATTCAATGCCGGTTTCCTTGTGAAGACGGCATTTTTTTGTCTAGATTCCGATGCTCGGATTGAATGCGACAAATTGCCGATAAACGGTAATCGCAATCCCGTTTAGGAATATATTTTCTTGAGGTAAACTTGTTCCAATTTCTATATTCACTTGTTCGTTATACGGCGCAGTTATGTCTAGACTAGTTAACTTGTATGTGCTTCTGCTTGTTTTCGGGTCGCTTGTGCAGACGGTTTTTGCCGCTGCCCCGGATTTGGAAAAGGCCAAGCACGATGCCATTTATGGGTATTCCTCGGTAAGGACTGTCGAGGAACTGGATCGCCTTGCGCCGCCTGCCGGTTTTGTACTCCTTTCTTATGAAGAGGAATTTCTCCTGTACAGCAAGGCTATCCAGGATGCCGATGCCATAGACAAGCCGAAGTACTGGGAGCATATAGATTTTCTGCTCGCGAAACACGATTCCATTGTGGCGGTCCGCGAAAAGCTGCAGGTTGTCGGTGGGGAAAGCCTGCTCGAAAAGCGCCACCTGGCCATCAACGTGAACCATCGCGACTTGCGGTTTGCCATGGCGGTGAGGGATGTCCCGCGCGAGACGTGCGAGTTTTACGGGATATACCTGGAACGCCTCGCGCTGAACTATGGCGGTGGCGAACCGATGGAATTTGAAAACTCCGCAGCGGAATGGCGCGAGTTCCGCAAGCGTTACCCTGGGAGCCCTTATCTCGGCTGGATGCCTCCGGTGAGCCCCGAAACGGCGAAGGCTGCCGAGGACCAGCACCTGTCCGTGGATCCCAAGTGGATGCACTGGGCGCTGCTTGGCGGGTATTCCTATGCGATGTATTCCGGCGGATTGGAAAAAATGCTGGAGCCTTCGACCGGGTTCAACATCATGGCCGAATGGCAGATGTCGCGCATCCTGTTCCTGCTCCAGATGGGTTCTACTTCCGGTGACGATTTCAGTGATTTTTCCATAGCGCTGTCTGGCGGCTTCGCTCTTATGGAATGGAAATATTTCTCTGCCGATGTGATTTTTGGAGTGATCAGTGAAAGTTTGAGAATGAAAGGTGTAGACGATATCCCGTCGTCAAGAACCATGCTCGTTGGTGTGCAGGCCGATGGCTTTATTCCCGTAACGAATGTCCTTGATGTCGATATCCGTGCGCAGTTCTCCCTGCATTATTCCTCTTTTGAGATTGACGGTCGCAACAAGGGCGGTCTGGTCAAGGTATTGAATCTTTCTGCCGGGGTCCATTTCGGTGCGCCCAAAAGGAGTGGACGATGAAAAAGTTTACTGCTCCTTTGTTTGTGATTATGTTGTTCTTAATGATGTGTATGCTGAGTGGCTGTACCACGGTAATGAAACTCGCCGTTGACTGGATGAACTACACGCAGGATACCGACTATAGGGACAATGTGCCGGCTGGCGGCTGGGTGGATCCTGAATGGGAAGGCGTCCCGCGCAGTGTTACCGTACTTTATTCCGAGCCCATGTTCGACGGTTACGTTTCGTTCAAGAATGAGTGGCCTGAATACGGTGGCAATTTCAGCGGCTGGTTCAAGCAGCAGATGGATTATGCCGCGACGACGCTTAGCGTCCGTGCGGATGTGATGAGCGTCGATGATTCTGCGTTTGTGATGGAACGGCGCGAAGCCCTGTGGCGTCGTTATGGAACAGATGCAGATTCTGTCGCGGTGCCGTTACTTCGTGAGAAGTACAGGAAAGCTGTGGAAGATGTAGTTGTGGTAATATCTCCAGTCGTCATTGTTGCAAGCGAACGCGCAGATACTACGGGTGTAAAAACGGTGAAGGCGCTGTATTCCATTACCGATGTCAAGCGCGGAAAGCTTCTTGCGTACGGCAAGGTGGACGTCCGGGGAGAAATGGGACGTACGGCGAATGTTAGTTTGTCTGAAAAACTCCTGCATCTGGTTGTAGAGGGCACCCCGCTTTACCAGGTTCTGATGTTTTTACGATAATATTTTGAATGTTCTCGCTATATTATTTTGATTATGAGGGGCGGTTATGGCCGGGCGTTTACGAAAATAGTGAATAATATGTTGATAATCTGGCCAAAAGGTGGTTTTTAGCGGTTTTTTCAAAAAAAATGAAAAAAAGTGAAATTTTTTCGAGAAAAACCCTTGCCAAACTTCCAGAAAATTCTATAATTGGCCTCACCTTCGGAAACGATGGTACGG